>NZ_JAENYR010000038.1:9963-33559 GCF_016841685.1 Thiohalomonas denitrificans | reverse complement strand
TTCCACGGTAAGCTCCTCTGTGATTCCGCCCGGGATTGGGCAGAGAGGGAGCTTATGTCCCCGCGCTTATCTTTTCTGCCGCGTAGCGGCTTCGTCCAACAAGGCACTTCAGGTGACCCGCAGCCGCGTCGCTCCTTACGTCGCTCTGCGGCAGCGGTCACCTATGCCGGCGAAGGGCAGAAGGTGGGCCGGTTGTGATGGGGTGTCGTCGGGTTGGTCCGCCTGCTTGGCAGCGGTGGATTGCTCCTGACGCCCGGAACGTTGCGGTTCGCTCATGCGCTCGAAAGCGGGCGTGGGTGAAGACAGTTGTCGACCACAGGAGAAGTGGGGTGGCATTTGAACTAAAGCAGATTGTGCCTTGGGGTCGTTCGTTTCAAGAATACGTGGACATGTTTGCGCTCTCGGAAGATGACCTAACCAAGCCGATTCTTGGGTGCGGTGATGGTCCGGCCGGTTTCAATGCCGAGTTGACAAGGCGTGGGGGCACGGTTGTTTCGGTAGATCCGATATACGCATTTGGAGCAGAAGAGATCCGTCGGCGGATCGATGAGACGTTTGATGAAGTCATGCGGCAAACACGTCAGAATGAACATGAGTTCGTTTGGGATCACATCCGTTCCGTTGGCGAGCTGGGCAAGATGCGGATGGCGGTGATGCGTGACTTCCTTGAAGACTTCCCACAAGGCAGGAGCGACGGGAGATATCTTCCGCAGTCCGCTCCCACCCTGGATTTCCCTGACGATAGCTTCAGCCTTGCACTGTCCTCTCACCTGTTGTTCCTTTATAGCGGCCATCTCGATCTCAAGTTCCACATTGAGGCCATCGCCGAATTGTGCCGCGTGAGCGAAGAAGTGCGTATATTTCCCCTGCTTCAGCTAGGCGCCACACCCTCTCTCCATGTCGAACCGGTGACTGAGCACTTTCGTGCCGCCAGCTACGAAGTGAAGCGGGTACATGTCCCGTACGAGTTCCAGCGTGGGGGAAATCAGATGCTCAAAATCAGAAAAGTCGAACAAGGCCTTACAGCCGACACCTTGGACGGCGCGGCTGAAGGCTGACCTTGAGTCTGTAGAAAAACCTTTTTTTTTCTACAGACTCATTAGGCGTCGTAAGGCGCCTCTTACTAAAAGGAACGCCGATGAGGCATCCCGAAAGACATAGAACACAACGGATCGGCTGGCTTCGTGCGGCTGTTCTTGGTGCGAATGACGGTATTGTCTCCACTGCCAGTCTTGTCTTGGGCATTGCTGCAGCGGGAGTTGATTCTCAGGGCATCTTGCTCGCGGGTGTTGCTGGCCTCGTCGCTGGAGCGATGTCGATGGCTGCCGGCGAGTACGTGTCGGTCAGTTCGCAGGCCGATACCGAGAAAGCCGATCTGACCCGAGAGAGTGAAGAACTGGCCGCCGGTCCCGAACAGGAGCAAGCGGAGCTCGCAGCAATCTACGTCAAGCGCGGGCTAGATCCGGCACTCGCCTCCACCGTGGCCAGGCAACTAATGCAGCACGATGCACTTGGTGCACATGCCCGTGATGAGCTGGGTATCTCAGAGGTCTTAACGGCTCGTCCCATCCAGGCCGCCCTTGCTTCCGCCGGCACATTTTCGGTGGGCGCCTTTCTTCCGCTTCTGATCGTCATGCTGTTTCCGGCTTCCGCGCTCATGTGGGCTGTCTCGGGCAGTTCGCTCTTGTTTCTTGCACTGTTGGGTTCACTGTCCGCCAAGGCAGGCGGTGCCTCGGTGATTGTCGCCGCCTCACGCGTCACCTTTTGGGGCGCCTTAGCAATGGCGTTGACCGCTGGGGTAGGCGCGCTCTTCGGGGTGACAACTTGATTCTGTTGCAGCGGACGGTGAAAGGAGCTGCGGCGCTTCGCGGGCAGTTGGGTGGTGGCACGGGTTAGCGGCTCGTTAGCGAGGAAAGGCTCATGCGAAATCTTGCCTTTTGGTGTGCTTTGGTTCTTAGTACTCCAGCGTGGGCTAGCGATATTGTTGGTCCTGGCAAGCTATGCCGGAATGTAACGGGCGCGATAGGTGGCACCCCTAAAGAAACTATTAGTCGGCTTGGGCCCACAAAATCGGTCCGGTACGATGCGGTAAGTAATCCACACCTGTCCGGCGCCCAAGATAGGGAAATTACACTGGAATATCCAGACGGAGAAGTTCTGTTTAGGTATCTTGACGACTCAGATGAGCATGTCCTTTTGACAGCTGTACTTCCCTTTCAGTCGTTTAGTCCAAGGTTTCGCGAGAATTTTCCGGACAGCGTCGAGAGTATAGTTGAAAGGTGGAACGAGCCTGATGAACGCACCAATCAATATGGGAGGTACTACTGCACATTTGAAAGGCTTCAGTGGGTTGATATCGAGTTTGAAGAAAACCAGGTAATTGGGATTTCTTACACAGGCTATGTGGATTGAATGTCCCGGAAAAGATCTTCGGGGTTACGCTCGAGGTGTACCCGGTCGGCGCTGGGACATTTATTCCGATTCGGGAAAATGTCCGGAAACCGGCTGTTTGGAAGCATCATGAATCTGCTCGATGTAGTGGATGTAAGTGACGTACTCATCGACATATTCACGCCCGGCCCGGATGTCGTCCGGTGTGTAAGCCTCCTTCTTGTCCATGATCTCGGTGAAGCGGGCGCGCACTCCCTTTTCAACCTTTTTGACTAAAAGTTCAATTACCGGCTCGATATCCGCAGTTTGCAAGGCCTTATCTGCTGCTGGTACGGCTGGCCCAAAGTCAGTCCCTGCAGGCTTCAAGCCTGTATACGGGGCACCCTCGGCTTCGCGATGGAGCCGGACGAGCGTCTCCAGGAAGTGAGTCTCTGCGAGTTGCTGAACCTCCGGTTCCTTTTCGCGGAATTCAATCGCCTGGTTGAAAGTACGGCGCACTACTTCCTCATCCTCTTTCTGAACCCAGGGCAGCACCCACTTCACATCATTCTCGGCCAGGGCCTTTCTGGCAACGGTGGCCACAGGTCCATCCAGAGTGTCGCAGTGTGCCACCGCAGCTGTTGAAGCCAAGCCAACCATCAGGGTCAGAACGAATGAACCGGAAAGCCGGAAAAAAGCGTGACTTATCGCCATCGTTGCATCCTTGTGTTTGAGTGAGTTAATCGCGTATGGTCAGTCTAGAATGCTTGGACTATTCCTCTACCCCCTTCAAACCAGTATCCCAGCCGGGTTTATTAGCTCACCCATGCCTCTGACGGAAGTTCGCGCGCGTGTGCAGGATCGGACGGAAACTGAAAAACATGCACACTTGTGGACGGGCTGGATGAGAAAGATCGTTATCGATCGCCCACCATTTTTAGGCCCGTCTGGTTGTTCCAGGAGCAGCCGGAGACGCTGAGACTGGTGAAGTGCTTTCTGCCGAATTGATGCTGCAATTCGACGTGGCAATAGCTGGACGTGGGTGTCCGAGTAATGGCCTTACGGTGGTTCCTCCCGTGGTCGGTGATGCCGTACTGCAGGGGACCTGACCGGCGTCGAGGACGAGGAGTTTACACTCGATGTGGCTCTTCAGAGCGTCCGCAGCGAGGTCGACCAGCTGGGCTACGACCCGCTCGCTGGCGAAGGCTATCTCACCACCGAGACCGGTGACGTCGTCAGCGTCAGCGGCACCATCGATCGACCTCATCGAATCGTGTCGTGGCGTCAGCCCGCACCAAAACAATATAGATTCCCACCTACTGCATCGATCGAGAGCATCTCCCTTCGGCCACTCCGTCCCCGCGCTTCCTGCATTGATTCGTATAAACAAGGAGTTGGAAAGGTGAGACATCTCTGGCACGGATTCTGCTGTTCGCAACTACGTAGATACAGACCCTGAACCATTCCGAATGAGAGTCTCTATTAACCGAACAGGGGAACTGCCATGGCTTATCTAATGCCTTCTGAATTCGTCACGAAAATGGTGGATGTTGGAGAATCCAAGGTCTTCATGTCCACCAGGGATACGCTGATCAGGGCGTATATGGCTGGTGCCATCCTCGCCCTGGCCGCTGTCTTCGCAGTCACAATTGCGGTCCAGACAGGTTCCCCGCTGGTGGGTGCGATTCTGTTCCCCGTCGGGTTTTGCATGCTGTATCTGATGGGCTTTGACCTGCTGACCGGGGTGTTCGTGTTGACTCCTCTAGCGTTACTGGATAAGCGGCCCGGTGTGACAGTAAACCGCATTTTGAGGAACTGGGGGCTCGTGTTCGTGGGAAATTTCGCGGGTGCAATAACGGTGGCGTTCATGATGGCAGCGGTTTTCACCTACGGTTTCGCCACTGATCCGGGAGTGGTAGGTCAGAAGATCGCGAAGATCGGCGAGAGCCGGACCCTGGGCTACCAGCAATACGGGATGGCTGGGTGGCTGACGATTTTCCTGCGGGGCATGTTGTGCAACTGGATGGTATCTCTGGGTGTGGTGGGCGCAATGATCTCGACGACTGTCAGTGGCAAAGTCATTGCAATGTGGATGCCGATAATGCTCTTTTTCTTTATGGGGTTTGAACACTCGGTTGTGAACATGTTTCTGTTTCCGTCTGCGATCATCATGGGCGGCGGGTTTTCCGTGGGGGACTACTTCCTCTGGAACGAGATTCCCACCGTTTTGGGTAACCTGGTCGGTGGGTTGGCGTTTACGGGGCTAACGCTGTACAGCACACACGTACGGACCGCTCCCACGCGCTCTGCTGCCTGAGACTGGACAAGCGAGCCTGGCCAGGCTGGGCTCGTGTCCTTTCCCGAAGCTCGTCAATTAAAGGAAGCTGACGACGATAGGCGGATGCGGTCCCCGAAATTCGCACCCCGATCGCCGGACCATCAATCGGCTTTGCCTGGATCTCACGACTCCCGCCTTTTCATTCTTTGGAGCAGGGCACGGATGGCATCTTTGATCAGCATTCCGATCCCGTACCCATCCAGGGCATACGTCCGGACTCTGACCATCGGACGCTCCAGCTCTGTCCAGCGGCGGGTCCAGGCGCTGCTGTAGCCCAGGAACTGGTAGGACTGGAGGCCGGTTCTGGCGGCCTCCCGCAGGGTCTCCAGCACCAGCAGCATCCCTGGCGAGCAGGCGCGGAATCGACTGTCATATCCGATCTTGTAGAGCCAGTAACCCTTGCCCGTTTCCGCGGCGATTTGCATGGCCGCGATCTCCTTGCCGATATACAGGAAGGCAATTCGGAGTTCACCTCGTTCTGCCGCACGCAGGCAGTAGCTCTCGAAGAATCGGCGACGTTGGGGATCGCGTTGTAATGACGATCCCGTCTTGCCTTTCCAGCTTGCATCCTCGACCTTCAACGCCTGGTGAAACAGAGGGGTAAAGGATGTTTTGTCGGGTCGATGCAGTACGAAGGAGGTGCCGCCGCGCGTATCTGCTTTCTTGCGCGCCCGGCGCAGATCGCTTCGAAGTCTGCGGCTGAGCCGGGGTTCGGGATCGATCCATTCACGGGAGAGAGGAATATAGGGACAGCTACCCTGGGGCGACACTCGTATCAACCCGCGCCCTTTGTAGGCACGGCGGAGCGCCGGGAGTGTCGCTGAGTCTGCGGGTAGCCGATAGAAACAGATAGAGAAACGGTGCCGGGCGAGTTCCTGGGTGAGCACTTCCAGTGCAGCAGGATTCCGATACAGCAGGTCCGTCGGCTCCTGCAGTTCTTCGACGCCGGGTTGTGACAGGGGCTGCAGGACGCCGGCACGGTTCAGCAGTGCCAACGCATCAACATGGTGGTTTCCGTCGGTAACGGCAAAACAGTGCACGTTTTTTCCGAATACTTCGGTGGCACTGATATTCCAGGCGTACCGCTCGGTCGGTGGTGCAAGAGATGAGTTGAGCTGTTTCCAGTCCTGTTCTCTATGTTTCTGTGTGCTGCAGGAGACGAAACGGAGGTCGCCTGCGAGATCATCCTGCCATTTGGGGCAGGCATACTCCCCAGGCTTGCCGAACATATCCATCACTATCTTCCCTGATTGAAACCGAAGACTAACCCCTTCAATACATAGCCTATGGCGTGGCCAGTCACCACAAACCATACGGAATAGCAGGGCCGGAAGTTGACTTTCGACGACGTGGTCACATTCCAGAGGCGAGATAGAGGTCTGACAAGATAACTGCCGTCTGAAGCCGCGGTAGCCACCGCTTGCTAGTCTTAGACTGGAGCCGTTGGGGGTGGGCAGGATGACTCGTTCGGATTGAGCGTGTGAACTCCTGATGAACTTGTCCTCCGCTGTCATTACGAGGAGCCTGAGCGACGAAGTAATCTCCTGCTCGCAATCCGAGATTGCCGCGTCACTGTGGCTCCTCCTGATGAACTTCCCCGCCGTTGTCATTGCGCGGAGCCTGGGCGACACGGCAGTCTGGTACTTGGCACTTCGAGATAGCTTCGTCGCTGAGGCTCCTCGCTATGACAAGAGGGAAGTTCGTCATTGATTCGGACTGGCGCAGCCGGGGGTAGTGCTCGCAATGACGGCTAAGTGTTCGTCATCGATTCGGGGCCGTGCAGCGGCGGGTACGGCTCGCAAAGAAGAGGAGGGGGCGATGAGCCGTTCGGTGAAGCTGGTAATCATCGGTGCCGGAACTGCCGGTCTGACTGCACTAAGTGAAGCACGGCGGAAGACCGACGATGTGGTCCTGATCAACGACGGCCCGTACGGTACGACCTGTGCGCGGGTTGGATGCATGCCTTCGAAAGCATTGCTGGAAGTGGCACATACCTACGCGTCTTGTGAATTTCTGTCAGGCGCCGGGGTAGAAAGCATAGATCAGATGCAGGTCGACATATCCGCCGTGATGAAGCATGTGCGCAGTCTGCGCGACCGCTTCACGGCAGGCCCCATCAAGCTTGCAGAATCGCTGGGGAAACGCAGCATCCGGGGTCGCCCGCGGTTCCTTGAACCTACTACCCTGGAGGTCAACGGCGAGCGTATACGAACCGAAAAGACGATCATCGCCACGGGCACGCGGCCGATCCTGCCTGCCAAGTGGCAGGCCTTCGGCAACCGGGTTCTAACGTCCGATAACATTTTCGAAAAGAAGACGCTTGGTGGCAGAGGCGCGGTGGTCGGTCTCGGCCCGATCGGTGCCGAGCTGGCGCAGGCGTTCGCGCAGCTGGGGCTGACGATTTACGGGTTTGACAAGACGAAGCAAGTCGCTGCCATCACCGATCCGGCCGTCAACCAGGCCATGCTCGACGCGCTAGGCAAGGAGATGAACATCCTCATCGGCGAGGTGGACCTCAAGGAGACAACCAATGGTGCAATACGGGTACTGGCTGGCGGCGACGTGGTCGATGTGGACTGGGTTCTGGCTGCCATCGGCCGACGGCCAAACCTCGAAGGCCTGGGTCTTGAGGCGATCGGCGTCACTCTGGACGAGCGTGGCGTGCCTGAGTATGACCCCTGCTCGCTACAGATCGGTAACCTGCCGATCTACATTGCCGGTGATGTCAGCGGCATGCGCCCGCTCATGCACGAGGCTGCAGACGAAGGCCGGATAGCGGCCTACCACGCGTTGACGGGGCACAAGGAACTGATCGGCAGGCGAACCCCTTTGGAAATCGTGTTCACCGAACCGAACGTGGCGAGCGCCGGCCTTCGCTACGCCGAGCTGGATTTGCAGCGGCACATCGTAGCGACCGCGGATTTCGGGCAGCAGCCGCGGGCGCTCATGACCGCTCGCAACCAGGGAATCCTGCAGTTGTACGTGGATAGCGAAGAGGGCTGTATCGTTGGTGCCGAAATGGCCGCGCCGAACGCCGAGCATCTCGGCCATCTGCTCGCCTGGGCCATCCAGCAGCGCAGTACGGTCGATAAACTCCTGCAGATGCCGTTCTATCATCCGACGGTGGAGGAGGGTTTGCGACCGGCCCTGCACGCCGCACGCAGACAACTGGGAGAGCGACGTCGACAGCCGGATATCCCGCTCTGTCACGAGGCCGCCGACTGGGCCTTGGGAGGCGACTAAATAGCTGTTCCGAAATGGTGTTCATCACTCCCCAGCGGGGGTGACAGGGAATGACGGATTTCCCGGGCCGTGCGCGATCACCCGGGCGAGCAGTTACGGTGTTGATTTCGGGGATGTTCGGCAAAAGGCGCGCCCGGATATAGAAAGGGGCTGCACCCGAGCTGCGACGGCGCGCGGCTCAAGCGGATTTTTTCCTTTTCACCTCCACGCCGAGAGCACTTCGCCTCTGAAGCTCTGCAGTATTTTAATATAGTTGGCCCGCTCGAAGGCGCTGGGGTTCGCTACTTTTCCGTGGCTCATGTTTCCTCGGAGCTGAGCGACGGAGGAGAACTCCCGGGCCTCCATCCACTCCTTGAGTCCATCGACCATGGTTGTGGCGTAGGCGGGGCCATGGCGTAGCAGGGCCGACGTGCTCATTACGACATCGGCACCCGCCAACAGATATTTAATCACTTCATTCGCCCCCTCCACGCCGGTCGTGGTTCCCAGCGAGGCGTTGACCTTGCCACACAGCAAAGCGGTCCAGAGCAGAGGCAGTCGTATCTCGCTGGCGGTACTGAGATCCAGTATTGACGCAACCTCAAGATCGGTGATGTCGATATCCGGCTGGTAGAACCGGTTGAAAAGCACCAGGGCGTCGGCGCCCGCTTGATCCAGACGCAGAGCCAGGTTACCCGTGGCGCTGAAAAAGGGGCTTAGTTTGAGCGCGACCGGAATGCTCACGGCCGATTTGACCATGGCCAGAATGTCCAGGTAGTGCTGCTCGACCTCCAGGCTGCCGATGCCGAAATCGGCTTCGACTCGATAGATATTCAGCTCCAGCCCGTGGGCCCCGGCCTGTTCCATCTGTTTGGCGTACTCGATCCAGCCCTCGGTGGTGGCGCAGTTCATACTCGCGATCACCGGGACGTCGACCTGCTCGGTCGCACGCCGGATAAGCTCCAGGTACCGATCGGGGCCGACCTCATAGGTGCTTACTTCGGGGAAATAGTTCAAGGATTCGGGATAGCTTTCGCTGCCCGCTTCCATTAGCCGGGAAAAGGCTTCATTCTCCTCCCTAACCTGTTCTTCGAATATCGAGAACATGACCACCGCCGCCACCCCCCCGTCCTCCATCTGTCTGAATCCGTCGAGTGTTGCCGACAGCGGCGATGCCGAGGCGACGACGGGGTGCTTTAGCTGGAGTCCCATGTAGGTCGTGCTGAGGTCCATGGCCCTTCTCCCATTGAGTTATCGGTTGACGCTGGCGTCCGGAATGAAGCGGCTGCCGCTGCGGCTGGCCATCTCTTCGTAGGTTTCCCATTTCTGATTCACCGCCTCCTGGGCCAGCGTCATCAGGTGCTCGCTCTCGGCGGGATGGGTCCGGGCCAGCATGCTGTAACGCAGTTCGTTGAACGCATAATCCTTGAAAGGAATGCGGGGACGCGGCGAATCGAGCACCAGCGGATTATGATCCGACTGGCGCAGGGCGGGGTTGTAACGCATCAGTGGCCAGTAGCCGCTGGCCACGGCCAGTTCCTGCTGCTTCATGCCGTCTCGCAGGTTGAAGCCGTGTGCAATGCAGTGACTGTAAGCAAGCACCAGCGACGGTCCGGGATACGCTTCCGCCTCTCTCAGGGCCAGCAGTGTTTGCTGGGGATTGGCACCCATTGCAATCCGGGCCACATAGACGTTGCCATAGGAGATCATCTGCAACGCCAGGCCCTTTTTCGCAACGGTCTTTCCCGATGCGGCGAATTTGGCCACCGCTCCCAACGGGGTCGCCTTGGACATCTGACCGCCAGTGTTGGAATAGACCTCGGTGTCCAGCAGCAGCACGTTGACGTCTCTCCCGCTGGCCAGTACATGGTCGAGACCGCTTGATCCGATATCGTAACCCCAGCCGTCGCCTCCCACGATCCAGATGCTCCGCCGCACCAGGTGATCGATTACCGAGAGCAGATTGCGGGCTTTTTCGCTGTCGATGGGTTCCAGCGCCGTTCTCAATTCCGCCACCCGCATGCGCTGTTGGCGGATCTGCAACTCGGTACGCTGCTCGGCGGCGAGGATTTCATCGATCAGTCCGGATCGGATTTCCTCTTTGAACTCCCGCGCCAGCTGGGTTGCCAGCGCCAGGTGCTTGTCGGCGGTCAGGCGGAAGCCGAAGCCGAACTCGGCATTGTCTTCAAACAGTGAATTCGACCACGCCGGCCCACGCCCCTCTGAATTCGTGGTCCAAGGCGTGGTGGGAAGATTGCCCCCGTAAATGGATGAACAACCGGTGGCATTGGCGACCATCAGGCGATCGCCGAACAGCTGCGAGAGAAGACGAACATAGGGCGTTTCTCCGCAGCCGGTACAGGCGCCGGAAAACTCGAACAGCGGCTCCAGAAATTGCACTCCCCGCACGGTAGAGAATTCCACCCGCGATCGCTCGTTGACCGGTATGCGTTCAAAGAACTGGATGTTCCGCCGTTCCCGTTCGAGGATGGGCGCCTTGGGCCCCATATTGATCGCTTTGACCCCGCTTTGCTGCAGGCTCTTGGCGGGGCATGACTCCACGCAGATACCGCAGCCGGTGCAATCCTCGACGTAGATTTGCAATGTGAATCGCGTCTCGGGAAATCCACGGGCATTGATCGGAGCCGATGGAAAACCGTCGGGTCCCTCGTCGAGCTGGTCCTCGTTGTAGAACTTGGCGCGGATGACGCTATGCGGGCAGACGAAACTGCAATTCCCGCACTGAATACAGATCCCGGGCTCCCAAACGGGGACGGAGTCGGTGATGTTGCGTTTCTCCCAGCGGGTGGTACCGGAGGGGTAGGTGCCGTCGATGGGCAGCATGGAAACCGGCAACCGATCCCCTTTTCCGGCCATCATCATTGCGGTTACCTTCTGCACGAATTCCGGCGCTTGTGGCGGTACCACGGGTGGCATCTCGATAGCGCTGGAGGGGTGGTCGGGAACCGTCACGCGATAGAGCTGTTCAAGTGTGCGGTCCACCGCCAGGAAATTCTTCTCGACAATCTCTTCGCCTTTCTTGCCGTAGGTCTTTCGGATAGTGTCCTTTATCCGCGCGATCGCTTCGTCCTGCGACAATACACCGGAGATGGCGAAAAAGCAGGTTTGCATAATCGTGTTGGTGCGACTGCCCATCCCCGTCTCGCGGGCCACCCCCGACGCGTCGATGACGTAGAACGAAATGTCTTTGTCGATCATCTGCTGTTGGGTGCGATGCGGCAACCGGTCCCAGACCTCGTCGGGTCCGTAGGGACTGTTGAGCAGCAGAGTGGCACCGGGCTGCGCGCGCTCCAGTACATCGATCTTCTCTATGAAATTGAACTGGTGACAGCCGATGAAGCTGGCAGACTGGATGAGATAGGGTGCATTGATCGGATTCGGTCCGAAGCGCACGTGGGATACTGTGCGTGAGCCGGATTTCTTCGAATCGTAGACGAAGTAACCCTGGGCGAAAAGCGGCGTCGATTCACCGATGATCTTGATGCTGTTCTTGTTGGCACCGACGGTGCCGTCGGCGCCGAGCCCGAGGAAAACCGCGCGCACCACCTCGTCCGACTCAATGTTGAATTCGGGGTCGTACTCGAGGCTGGTGTGGGTTACATCGTCCCGGATGCCGACGGTGAAAGGGTTCTTCCTTTGTGACTTCTTGAGTTCATCCAGCACGGCCTTGGCCATGGCGGGAGTGAATTCCTTGGACGACAAACCGTAGCGGCCGCCGATGACATCGGGCAGACCCTCCGTGGGGAGCCTGTTTTCGGCCCGAGCCTCCGCCAGGGTCGTTACTACATCGCTGTACAACGGCTCTCCGGTAGCGCCCGGGCTTTTGGTGCGGTCAAGAACGGCAATGGCCTTGACCGTGGGCGGTAGCACAGCGAGGAAGTGCTCGGCGGAGAACGGCAGACAGAGACGCACATGAATCACGCCGCACTTCTCTCCGGAGCGGTTCAGCACGGCGACGGTCTCGCGAAGGGTGTGCGCCCCCGAGCCCGTGATGACCGCCACCCGCTCCGCTTCGGGATCCCCGTAATACTCGAACAGGCGGTAGGCCCTTCCGGTCAACTCGTGGAAGGCATCCATTTTCTCCTGGAGAATGGCGGGCAACCGGGCATAAAAACGATTGACCGTTTCCCGTCCCTGGAAATAGACGTCGGGGTTCTGCGAGGTGCCGCGTATGAAGGGATGGTCCGGATTCAGCGCCCGGCTGCGGTGGGCACGAACGGCGTTGTCGTCCATCATTGCGCGAATCTGTTCTTCGCTGATCAAGGTCAGCTTATTCACTTCGTGGGAGGTACGGAAACCATCGAAGAAGTGGACGAAAGGAACCCTCGATTCCAGTGTTGCCGCCTGGGCAATCAGCGCTGTATCGTGCGCCTCCTGTACCGAAGCCGAGGCGAGCTGCGCGAAGCCGGTGCTGCGCACCGCGGCGACATCGGAGTGATCGCCGAATATCGACAGGCCCTGAGCGGCCAGGGATCTTGCCGCCACATGAAACACGGTGGGGGTTAGCTCGCCGGCGATCTTGTACATATTCGGGATCATCAGGAGCAGACCCTGCGATGCGGTGAAGGTGGTGGTCAACGCACCGGTCTGCAGGGCGCCGTGTAGCGCCCCGGCGGCTCCGCCCTCGCTCTGCATCTCGCTGACCAGGGGAATGTTGCCCCAGATATTGGTTTTGCTTTCGGCTGCCCACTGATCGGCAAGTTCCGCCATGGTCGAGGAGGGCGTAATGGGGTAGATGGCGCACACTTCATTGATGCGATAGGCGGTGTACGCAACCGCCTCGTTGCCCTCAAGCGTGGTGATCTTTTCCGGTTGCATCGGCAACTCCTGGTTCCGGGATCATTTCGATGGCGTGACAGGGGCAGTACTCGAAGCAGACGGCGCAGCCCGTGCAGCGATTGAAGTCGAACCGGTAGCGCTTGCCCGGGCCCAGTTTGATGATGGCGTCTTCGGGACATGCACCGTAACAACCGTCGCATTCGAAGCAGTTGCCACAGGAGAAGCAGCGTCTGGATTCATAGGCGGCTTCCGTTTCACTCAAGCCCTTGGCGATCTCCTCGAAGCCGTAGGCGCGGCGCTCCGGATCCACAGAGGGCTGCTTCCGCTGTTCCGCATCCGTCAGGAAACCGAGATGCAGTCCGTCGAAACCGATGATGTCGTGTTTCGGTGGTTTGACGTACTGTTCACCGCGCAGGTACGCATCGATATGTCGGGCAGCCTTTTTGCCATGACCGACCGCCGCCGTCACGGTGCGTTCGCTCGGTACCATATCGCCTCCGGCGAACAGGCCCGGATACCCGGTCATGAAGTCGGATCCGACCGCTACCGTGCCATCCGGCCGGAACTCGATACCGGGAACACTCTGCAGGAACGCCGAATCGGTTTTCTGGCCCAGCGCCAGGATCAGGGAATCGGCTTCGAGTGTTTCGATCTCCCCGGTAGGTTGGGGACGGCCCTCCTCATCCAGGGTCATGACCTCGACCTGGAGTCTGGTCTGGTCGATCGCCTTGATGGTTCGCAGCCAGTTGATCTTGACGCCCTCTTTTATCGCCTCCTCGACTTCAAAGGCATGGGCGGGCATCTGCTCCGGGTTACGGCGATAGACGATCAACGCCTCCTCGGCGCCGAGCCGTTTGGCAGTCCGCGCCGAATCCATTGCGGTATTGCCGCCGCCGTAGATCGCAACACGTCGGCCCAGTTCTGGCGGCTGGCCGGTGGCGGTATCACGAAGAAAACTGACCGCATCGAGGATCTTGCCCGCATCTCTGGCGGGGATCTCCGTGCGCTTGCCGAGATGAGAGCCGATGGCGAGGAAAACCGCGTCGAAGCCGCCGGTCTCCTTCTCCGCTAATACATCCTGCACTCGGTGGTTAAGCAACATCATGACTCCCATGGCCTCGATGCGTTCAACCTCCTGCTCCAGCTCCTTGCGGGGCATACGGTAAGCGGGAATTCCGAAATGCATCATGCCGCCCGGCAGTGGTCCCGCCTCGTGGATCTCAACGGCGTGCCCGAGGCGGCTCAGGTGAAAGGCGGCGGAAAGGCCGCTGGGTCCGGCTCCCACCACCAGCACCCGTCGGCCCGTTGGAGGTGCGACCTTTTTAATTTGCCAGCCTTCGCGCAACGCGAGATCGCCGAGAAACCGTTCCACTGCGTGGATGTTGACGGTACTGTCCACTTCGTTCCGGTTGCAGTGGTCCTCGCAGGGGTGATAGCAGACACGGCCGTGGACGGAGGGCATCGGGTTGTCCTCCATCAGCACCTGCCACGCTTTCTCGTAGGATCCCGCCTGGGCCAAAGCCAGCCATCCCTGAATATTCTCACCGGCGGGACAGGCATTGTTGCAGGGTGGCAGCAGGTCCACATAGAGCGGGCGCTGCGTGCGAATCGGACCGGTCCCCCTGGCGTGTTGGGTCAGGTCCGGTGGGTGCATCAATTCATCGAGCTTTCTATCATTCATGACGACTGCCGAAGAGTGTCAGGGTAGCCATGCTGGCTCGGCCATTCGTCAGTTTGGCCTCCAAGGAGTGTTGCTCCGGCATGGTGATATGCCTCCCGTCCTTGAGATTGGGGAAAAATCAGCCCCACACCGTGAGGCGGATAACGCAACGTCGTGAACTCTGTGGAAAGATAGCAGCCGATGGGAAAGATCCTACCGAGCGCACGGACTTGGGCGAGGTGGTTCGGATCGAAGAATTCGGGACATCGTGAATGCTGACGTTTTTTTCACAGTCCGGCCCCGTCGACAGGCTGTTCGATCCGAATCGTGCAAATTCGGGCCGGTCAAGGACTTACACCGCTCGCTTCAAAGTATGCGGTTGCCCGGGCTGTGGAGGAGGGGGCTTGTTGTGAAGGATGCGGATTGCGTCGAATTTTTGCAGTGGGCCCTGCCCCAGCTAAAAATGCGCTGGCCGGGCTTCCGGCGAGTGCGCGCCCAGGCATGCAAACGCATCCAGCGGCGGATGAAGACGTTGTCCTGCCCCGACGTGCAGGCTTACCGGTTCTATCTCGAAAGGCATCGTGAAGAGTGGACCATTCTGGACACCCTGTGCCGAATCACGATCACCCGGTTCTATCGTGACAGGCAGGTCTTCCGGACACTCATGCGTGAGGTGCTGCCGGACCTTGGGCAAGCGGCCCGGGCCCGCCATGCCCGGGAGCTGCGGATTTGGTGTGCCGGCTGCGCCTCGGGGGAAGAACCCTATACCCTGGCCGTGGGCTGGCGATTGGAACTGGCCGAGTGCTTTCCGGACCTGACGATGGATATCCTCGCCACCGACGCCGATGCCGGCCTCCTGTCGCGGGGTGCCGAGGCCTGTTACGCCTGGAGTGCCGTGCGCAATCTGCCATCCAACTGGCTGGCCGAGGCATTCCAGGTACGTGAGGGGCGTTACTGTCTCAGAGCCGAGTTCAAAACCCCGGTCCGCTTCGAACTCCATGATCTGCGCAGCCCTCTAGGCGAGAGTGACTTCGACTTGATTTGTTGCCGCAACCTGGCCTTCACTTATTTCGAAGAACCTCTGCAACTCCATGTGGCGGAAGCGATCCACGATCGCATGCTTGCGGGCGGTGTGCTTCTGCTGGGCGTGCATGAAAGGCTTCCGGAGGGTGGGCCGGATTTCCAGATCGTCTCGGAGCGGCTCGCCCTCTATCGGAAACCGCCGTTTCCTGACGGGACATCGTCTCGGTGAGTTATCCGCCGGGGAGAGTCCGGCCTCTTCGGGCGGTGCACACGCGGGCGCGTACCCGAACTCTTTCAACCGCGCTGTCGCCCTGAACCCCGATCCACGCGTTGGTCTCAGGCATCCAGGGCGTGCCTCCGGCCAGAGGAACAGGTGATGGGGGAAATGATCCACATCGACGGCACCATGGGCGAGGGTGGCGGCCAGGTGCTTCGCAGTTCACTGGCGCTTGCCCTGCTGACGGGCCAGCCGGTCCGGCTGACCCGCATTCGTGCCCGCCGGGATCGGCCCGGGCTCGGCTTTCAGCATTGCATGGCCGTGCATGCCGCGGCCCGGATCAGCCGGGCGCAGGTGGATGGGGATCGGGTCGGTTCACAGGATCTGGATTTCGTGCCCGGGCCCGTGGTGCCGGGCGACTATCACTTCGACATCGGCACGGCCGGCGCCACATCCCTGGTGCTGCAGACGGTGCTGCTGCCGCTGGCATTCGCTCCCGACAGCTCAACGGTTGGCATTACCGGCGGTACCCATGTGCCCCTGAGTCCCTGTTTTCACTATTTGGATTGGCATTGGCGGGTCATGCTTTCGCGCCTGGACATCGGCTTCGATCTCCGCATGACAATGGCTGGATTCTATCCCCGGGGCGGCGGCGAGATCCGTGCCATGATTCCCGGTCACGCCCGTGTAAACGCGCTGGACCTGCGTCACCGGGGAAAGCTTCTGGAAGTACGCGGGCTCTCCGCAGTGGCCAATCTGCCCGAGGAGATCGCACAGCGACAGCGGGGGCGGGCGCTTCGACCGTTGGGTGAGCTTGACTGCCCGGTGGAGATCTCACTGGAGATTTTGCCCGCCCGTTCTCCCGGTACGGTACTGGTGTTGCTGGCCTGTTTCGAGCATAGCCAGGCCTGTTTCTTCGCTCTGGGGGCGCGGGGGAAACGCGCGGAGCGGGTGGCCGACGAGGCGGTGGACGAACTGTTCGGATTCCTGGCCGTTGATGGGGCTGTGGATCGCTGGCAGGCCGACCAACTGCTTCTGCCCCTGGCCTTCGCCGGACAGCCCTCGGTATTTCGCACCAGTGAGGTGACCCTTCATCTGTTGACCCAGGCGGACGTGATCCGCAGTTTCTTGCCGGTGGCGATAGATATCGACGGCGCCTTGGGAGAGCCCGGGACGGTCCGACTTTTTCCATGACCTCCGCAAACACGAAATCCTTTTCCCTATGGCACAGGAGGCAATTCCCCCTCTGATATTCGAGCTAAAAGTGTCCCAAACGAACCCAGCCCCTCCATCTTGCCATTTTCCCGCCTAACCGATAATCTCATCTTGCGACACAATCGACGCCACTGGAACAGAAGCGTCGGAATAAGAAAAAAACGACATCGCCATGGAAGCGGTTTCCAAGCCTGACACAGTATCCCCTACCCGGTCGGCATCCATCGGGCTACGTACCGCTGTATTACCTGCGTCGCAGCACACGGGTATCAATGGCATCGTTTCCATCCCTTATCTCATCAACTCCCGTGCCGTAACCTTTTTCAAGAGCCGAAAAAAAAGCGTTCAGTAACAGAAGGACTTGCGGGGCGCGCGATTAGCCGCCGTGCAGTGTGAATCAATCAATGAAAAAGGAGATGAAAATGACTCAAGAATCAGAGGCGGTTGAACCCTTTGGCGAATCGTATGAGTATTCCGGCTTCTGGCTACGCGTGGGCGCTTCGCTCATCGATACGGTTCTTCTCATGCTGATAATCGCCCCCATGTTAACGGCGATATACGGGACAATTTACTGGGGAGGCGAGGAGCTCGTTGCCGGATTCTGGGATTTCATGGTGAGTTGGATTTTTCCTGCGGTAGCAGTCGTTGCATTTTGGGTATATCGACAAGCAACGCCCGGAAAGATGGTATTCAAGGCCATTATTGTCGATGAAAAAACAGGGGATGCTCCCAATTTAAAGCAATGGGTGATTCGCTATCTTGGTTATATACCCGCGACGCTGGTTCTCGGATTGGGCCTCTTTTGGGTAGGGTGGGACAAAAAGAAGCAAGGCTGGCATGACAAACTTGCAAATACCGTTGTGATACGCCCAAAGAATAGAGGTGCTGAAGCAGTGCAATTCAGTAAGCAACCCACCTGATAAAGGGGGCCCTCTTGCTCCGGACCATTGACCTCAGCACGACGGGGTCGTTCACGTACAGCAGATGATCCGGTGGGAGATCTGTCGGCAAGGGCGTGTCGGCGTTGAGCGGACCGGGTGGGCCGGTCCGCTCGTTCGCTATGAAATCATCGGCGTACGCCTTCGACGGAGAGTTCCAGGTAGACCGTCTGTGAGGCAGGTCCCAGGTCGTAGTCGATGCCGTGGTCGGCCAGCTTGAATTCGGTAATACCGTGGAAACCGCGACGGTTTCCGCCCCAAGGGTCGGGACCGGCACCGATGTGCTCGACATCGATAGTCAATGGTTTGGTGACGCCGTGCAGGGTGAAGTCGCCGGTGAGTGTCGCCTTGTCGTCGCCGTTCTGCTCAAAGGAAGTGCTGACGAACTTCGCCTCCGGATATTTCTTCACGTTCAGGAAGTCATCTCCACGCAGGTGCTTGTCGCGTTCGGCATGGTTGGAGTCGATACTGGCCGGGTCGATGTTGACGACGATGGAGGCCGCCGATGGATTGCTCTCGTCGTAACTGAACTCACCGCCGAAGTCGTTGAAACGTCCCCCCAGCCAGCTGTAGCCCAGGTGCTGAACCTTGAAGTGGATGTAGGCGTGGGCGCCCCTGGTGTCGATGACATAATCGGCGGCCTGGACCGGCGCGGCGCCGGCGAGGCCGAGCAGGGCGGCGGACAACAATAGCTTGCGCATGGTAGGTACTCCCTTGGGTTGCAGGTCAGCCATCAGGTCAGGCTGGGATAATCGGTGTAGCCTCCGGCGTCTCCGCCGTAGAAACTGGCCGGGTCCGGCTCGTTCAGCGGCGCGTCACGGGCGACGCGCTCCGGCAGATCGGGATTGGCGATGTAGGCGCGGCCGAAGCCGATGAGGTCGGCCAGGCCATCCTCCAGATAGCGTTCGGCCTTGACCTTGTCCATCTCTCCACAGGCGATGACCGGTCCGCCGAATCGCTCGCGGGCCTGCTTGAGGAGGGACTCGCCCGCCGCATAACCACTGAACACCGGGTCGACGAAGTGCAGGTAGGCGATGCCGAGGCGCTTTGCGGCGTCGGCGAGATGCAGGGTCACGCGGTCCGCGTCCGGGTCCTCCCCCATGTCGTTAAAGGTGCCGTGGGGCGAGAGCCGCAGGCCGACCCGATCAGGGCCGGCGACCTCGACGGCGGCCTCGACCACCGCAAGCGCGAATCGGGCCCGATTCTCCAGGGAGCCGCCCCAGCGATCCTCGCGCTGGTTGACCGTGCTGTTGAGAAACTGATCGATCAGGTAGCCGTTGGCACCGTGGATCTCCACGCCATCGAAGCCGGCAGCGAGGGCGTTCTCCGTCGCTTGGCGGAAATCGGCGATGGTCGCCTCGATCTCCTTTTCAGTCATTGCCCGGGCCGGGGAGGGCGTGAGCATGGCAGGCTGGCCGTTATCATCCAGGGCGAAGAGCTGGGTCGCCGCCTGCCCGGCCGACGGGGCGAGGGGCGCTTCGTTGTTCGGCTGCAGGCTTTGGTGGGAGACCCGTCCGCAGTGCCAGAGCTGGGCAAAGATGCGGCCGCCGGCCTGGCGCACGGCAGCGGTTACCTGTCGCCAGCCTTCCACCTGTCCTTCGGTGTAAATCCCCGGGGTCCAGAGGTAGCCGGGCGCCTGCGGCGAGACCGGCGTGCCCTCGCTGACGATCAGTCCGGCGCCGGCGCGCTGGCGGTAGTACTCGGCCATCAGGGCATTGGGCCGATTGTCGTCGTGGTCCGCACGGTTGCGGGTCATCGGCGCCATGATAATGCGATTGGGCAGTTTCAGTGCCCCGATACGAATGGGTTCGAACAGCATGGTTCTTCTCTCCTTGGTTTGAACGTTTGTCTGATCCGGTTAGCGCCCCAGCATCCGCAGCAGCGTGCGGTCGCGGTCCAGGAAGTGGTGTTTCAGGGCCGCCAGGGCATGTAGGGACGCCAGTGCCATCAGGGTGATGGCGAGGGTCAGGTGGATGGTCCCGGCGATGTCTTCCTGATGTTCGATTCCGTGGAGGGTGGCCGGAAGGGCGAACCAGCCGAAGACCTCCAGTGCCCGCCCGTCGGCGGTCGAGATCAGATAGCCGCTGATCATGATGGCGAACAGTAGCAGGTACAGCAACTCATGGGTGGCTTTGGACAGGCGGCGCTCCCAGCCCACATGAGTCGGCAATGGAACCGGCTGCGGATTGAGGGCACGCCACCCCAGGCGCACCAGCACCAGCAGGAACAGCGATACGCCGATACTCTTGTGCCACCAGGGGCCGAGGCGATACCACTGATCATAATAGGTGAGTCCGGTCATCCACAGACCGAGGCCGAAGAGGCCGAATACCGTCAGCGCCACCAGCCAGTGCATCAGTACGGCGGCCAGACCGTAGCGGGTTGTATCGTTTCGCCATTGCATAGGTTGCTTGCACTCTTCGTACTGGAGCGTCCCGGGAATCCCCCGATCGAAACTGTGTTTATTGTATCGTTCCAGTTTATGCTAAAAAGACGTCAATCCCGAAAACTGTGTTGCGAAATTCAGAACAATGGATCGACTGGATGCCCTTGAGGCCTTTACTGCAGTAGTGGATGCCGGCAGCTTCAGTGCCGCCGCCGAGCGCCTGGGGATCGCCAAATCCGCGGTCAGCCGCCGTGTGACCGATCTGGAGTCGCACCTCGGCGTGCAACTGCTGCGGCGTACCACACGGCGTCTTTCGATGACCGAAGCCGGTCGCGACTTTCATCGCCGCGCCACTCTTTTGCTGGCCGAGTGGGAAGAGGCCACTCAGTCGGTGACCGAGGGTCAGCAGACCTTGCGGGGCCGGATTCGTCTTGCGGCGCCGCTCTCCTTCGGTTTGCTGCACCTCAACCCGGCCTTGACCGCCTTTTGTGCCGAACACCCCGGGGTGGTGCCCGATGTTGACCTCAATGATCGCTCGATCAGCCTGGTCGACGAGGGCTTCGATCTGGCCGTGCGTATCGGCTATCTGGCCGATTCGACGCTGATTGCCCGCGCCCTGGCGCCGGTACGGATGGTGCTGTGCGCCAGTCCCGAGTACCTCGCCCGCCATGGGACCCCTCGTACCCCGCGGGAATTGGCGGATCATCAGGGTCTGGTATATGCGAACGTACCCGAGTCACAGCAGTGGCGGTTTGCCGACAGGCAGGGCCATGGCGAGTCGGTCCGCGTACCGGTACGTCTGCGCGCCAACAATGGCGATCTGCTCCTCGATGCGGCTGTTGCAGGACTGGGGGTGCTGGCCTCACCCACCTTTCTCGCCTACCGGGTCATCGCCGAGGGGCGTCTGGTACCGCTGCTCCCCGACTACCGTCTGTCGACGGCCTATGCCTATGTGGTCTATCCGTCGCGACGCTTTGTACCGCGACGGGTACGCGTGCTGGTGGATTTTCTGCTTCAGCGGTTTGGTGATCATCCCTATTGGGACGATGGCCTGCCGATGGCCGATGATGTCGGGGTCCCGCTCGCCAGGTGAGCGGACCTTCAGGCAAACACGCCCTGCAGGAACCAGCCCTGACTTCGCCGCTCCCGATAGATCCAGAAGTGTTCGCCGTGGACGTCTGCGGCGATGAAGTAGTCGCGGGCGGCATCATCGCCATCCCACCAGCCGGTTTCGATCCGCTCCGGCCCCCGAATCAGGTGTAGCTCACCCTTCAGCCGGGGCCGACCGTTGCGTTGTTCGAGCGGCTTCGGTTCGGGGAAGAGCCAGAGCGGGCGGAGGGGTTTCGTTGTCGGAAGCGGTGCATTAGGAATGCACCCTGTATTGTCGTCGTGGCCGGGTGGGCAGGGGCGCCAGGCTTTTTCCGGCCGGTGATCAGCGGCCGGGCCCAGCCCGCCGACGGCGTTATCGCCCAGGCGGGCGCGCAGCTTCTCCAACCATGCGCTTGCATCGGGTATGCCGGTCTGCTCTCCGCTGAAGAGGTCGTCGTGTTCGCTTTCCCGTTCCGGAAACCGGTCGGCGTGCAGGCCGATGGCATCGGTGGAGGCGGGCAGTTCGAAGCGCTCCAGGCGCTCGCGGATCAGTGTAAGAAGGTGATCCGCATCCCGCGACGGACGCCGCAGGCCGATTGGGAGTTCGCTCTCCGGGCGCCCCCGGTGTTCCAGGGTAAGGCGCATGTCCTGCACACCGGCTCCCTTGGCGCGCAGCAGCCCTACCAGTTCCAGCACCAGTCGGCGGGCGGCAAACAGCAGGGCGTCGGTGTTGTCCACTTCCGCTGGCAGCGGCAGACGGCCATCGAAGTGGGAAGGGGGCTCGAACGGCCGGCGCGGATCGGCACGCAGCCCTATGGCGCGATCCAGGTAATCGTAAAAGTCGGGGCCGACACGCCGTGCCAGGGCGCCGCGGGGCTGGCGCAGTACATCACCGACCCGCCGCAGCCCCATTCCGCGCAGGGCGGCAATGGTTTCGGGCTTCACCTCCAGGCCGCTCAGCGGCAGGCGTTGCAGGATGTCCCGCAACCGATCCCGCTCCTCAATCAACAGCTCGACGCCATTTTTCGCCAGCAGCCAGCCTCCCAGTGGGGTCGGGGCGACGGTGAGATGGGCCCGATAGCCCATCTCCTGTAGTCCCTCGGCCACACCATCCCGCAAGGCAGCGAGGCCGCCGAACAGCTTCCGGCTGCCGGCCACCTCCAGCATCAATCCTTCATGGGGGCGGATGTGTACCAGCGGCGTGAATTGCTGGCTCCATAGCGCGAGGGCGTTCAGCGCCTGATGCTCCGCCGCCCTGTCCCGCTCGCGGGTCAGCAGGGTATGGCACAGGGCAAAGGCCGCCTCCAGGGGCTGGCCGGGATGGATGCCGTGCTCCTCCGCGGCGCCATTGCAGACATGCACCACCGGCCGGTTATCCGGCCCGGTACGCACGGCAAACGGAGTCTCCGTTTCTCCGAAGACCTCCAGCGCAAAGTTGGATAGATAAATACTTAGCCAGAGCATTGGTGGGTGATAGCTTTAAGACCTGTGTTTAGGTGAATCAGTAATTGGACTCTTCCTCATCCTGTTCTTCTCCCTGAGGGAGAGAAGGGACCCTTCGTTCAGTTTTGGAGGCAGGCTGAACCTGCGCTCTCCCTTTCGGGTGCCATTCCCTCCCCTGTGGGGGACGCTTACAGGGATATAGGTGGTAGACGGCGGGGAACTTGCCGTCGAGGGCCAGGGGTGTCAAATTCAGTCCCGGCGAATAAAACCAAGAATTACCTCCAGAACCACCTCGGTTTCCTGCAGCACTTCGTTATTCCAGAAACGTAGTACCTGATAGCCCTGCATCTTTAGCCAAGCATCCCGTCGTGCATCCTGGGCAGTTTGTTCCGCGTGCTGCCCTCCATCGAGTTCAATAACCAGCGTCTGTTCGAAGCAGACAAAATCGACGATGTAGCGTCCGATGGGACACTGGCGGCGGAATTTACAGCCGGCTAATTGTCGAAGGCGAAGATGTCGCCATAATCGGCGTTCGGCATCGGTCATGTTCCGGCGAAGCTGCCGGGCGAATTCTGTTTTTGTCATGTCCTTCTTGATCCCCCCTCATCCTGTCCTTCGACAATTGCTCCCTGCATTGTCCTACCTCCTGCGTCCTGCAGTCGTCTCCCTGAGGGAGAAGGGACCCTTCGTTCGGTTTTGGAGGCAGGCTGAACCTGCGCTCTCCCGTTTCGGGTGCCATTCCCTCCCCTCCGATGGTAGCGTCGGGAACTGGCCGTCGAGGGCCCAGGGAAGGGATGTTAAAATTCGCTTCTTGATCTCCCTCATCCTGTCCTTCTCCCGGAGGGAGAAGGGACCCTTCGTTCGGTTTTGGAGGCAGGCTGAACCTGCGCTCTCC
>NZ_JAENYR010000038.1:0-9863 GCF_016841685.1 Thiohalomonas denitrificans | reverse complement strand
GAGGGAGAAGGGACCCTTCGTTCGGTTTTGGAGGCAGGCTGAACCTGCGCTCTCCCGTTTCGGGTGCCATTCCCTCCCCCTGTGGGGGAGGGCCAGGGAGGGGGTCGCTTCTTGATCCCCCTCATCCTGTCCTTCTCCCTGAGGGAGAAGGGACCCTTCGTTCGGTTTTGGAGGCAGGCTGAACCTGCGCTCTCCCGTTTCGGGTGCCATTCCCTCCCCTCCGATGGTAGCGTCGGGAACTGGCCGTCGAGGGCCCAGGGAAGGGATGTTAAAATTCGCTTCTTGATCTCCCTCATCCTGTCCTTCTCCCGGAGGGAGAAGGGACCCTTCGTTCGGTTTTGGAGGCAGGCTGAACCTGCGCTCTCCCGTTTCGGGTGCCATTCCCTCCCCCTGTGGGGGACGCCTACAGGGATGTAGGTGGTAGACGGCGTCGGGCACTGGCCGTCGAGGGCCAGGGAGGGGGGTGTTAAAATTCGCTTCTTGATCTCCTTCATCCTGTCCTTCTCCCTGAGGGAGAAGGGACCCTTCGTTCGGTTGTGGAGACACATTAATGCGCTTTCCCGTTTCGGTGGGGGTTCCGATCAGGCTGCGCTCAACACAACCGGTTGTCCCGCCCAGCCGCCGCGGCGTTTCAGGATGTGTACGGTCAGCCCCCTGGTATCATGTTCCAGCTCCAGCTCCAGCCGTACGGCGGCGGGGGAGGGCTGGTGTGCTTCCTGGCGGGGGCGGAACAGGAAGCCGGAGGCTTCGCCGTGTTCGGCGGCGAGTTGCAGCCGGCGCAGGGCGCGGTTGTCGGCCCGCCCGGGCCAGCCGAGGACGGCACCGCAGACGCCGGAGCGCAGGCTCTGTTCGAGGCTCCAGAGGGTCTGGTCATCTCCGCAGGTGCGGATCCAGACCAGGCGTTGCAGGTCGATGCCGGCCGCGGCCAGTGCGGGGGCGTAGGGGATGTGTGGCGGGGCTATCCAGGCCTGCCAGTACGCCCGTGACAGATGAGCCAGGGCGGGCGTCAGCAGGCGCAGTTCGCCTATGCCTTTTTGGTCAACCAGGATCTCGGTCAAGGCGCCCACCGGCCAGCCACCACCCAGCCGCTCATCCAGCGCCGGATGGCCGGTGGAGAGGTGGGGCGTTGTTTGTGGAGACGTATCCCGTCCGCGCCAGATATCGGCGCGGGTAAGGAGGGAGTTCAGGTTCATACCAATTGGCCGTTGCGGACAACACCGACACCGATACCTTCAATGACCAGTTCCTGCCGCGCAGGATTCACCTCGATAGGCTCGAATTCGGGATTCTCCGGCAGCAGCAGAACCCGGTTCCGGCTCTTTCGCTGCAAACGTTTGACCGTGACCTCGTCTTCAATGCGGGCCACCACAATCTGGCCATCGCGGGCCTCGCCCGTACGGTGTACCGCCAGCAGATCGCCGTCCAGGATGCCGATGTCCTTCATGCTCATGCCTTTAACCCGCAGCAGGTAGTCGGCGCGGGGGCTGAACAGGCCCGGGTCGAGCCGATAGCGGTTTTCGATGTTCTCCTCCGCCAGGATGGGGTTGCCGGCGGCTACCCGGCCCACCAGCGGCAGCCCTTCGCCGCCATGCAGGCGGATGCCGCGCGAGGTGCCGGGAATCAGTTCGATGGCTCCCTTTTTGGCCAGGGCGCGCAGGTGTCCCTCCGCGGCATTGGGGGAGCGAAAGCCCAGGATGCGGGCGATCTCCGCGCGGGTGGGTGGAGACCCGGTGGCTTCGACGGTTTCGCGAATGAGTTGCAGGATTTCCGCCTGCCGGGGGGTGAGTTCATCGCCCATAATCATTAACCGCTTTGAAGGACTGTATACTGTAAGTTTATACACTATCCAGTCGATGATCGGCAAATTCGGGGGGAACTCAGGGCAACCGCATACTTTGAAGCGAGCGGTGTAAGTCCTTGATAGCAGGTCGTCGGCAGCAGGGATGCTGCCGTCGAGCGTACACGGATGTATTCACAGCGTACCTGCTATCAAGGACTTATATCGCTCGCCGACATCAAAAATGTGAGTATGCGTTTACCCTGGGGGGGAACTGCCGTTTCGAGGGATATCGCCCAACCCCTTCTGACTCCAGGCGCAATCTGCTATAACCGCGTTCAGTGGCCGAACGAGAATTCCAGATTCCGCGGAGGTTGCAGTGAGTGAACGAAAAATCGTACGTGTCCGTGATGTAATGAAGACGGACTTCGATATGGTGGATGGGATGGCGACGGTCAGTGAGGCGCTCACCGCCATGAGACGCCTGCAAACCAAGTGTCTGATGGTCGACAAGCGCCACCCGGACGATGAATACGGCATGTTGCTGGTGTCGGATATCGCGCGTCACGTGCTCGGCAGGGACCGCTCCCCGGATCGGGTCAACGTCTACGAGGTCATGGCCAAGCCGGTGGTCAGTGTCGAGCCGGACATGGATATCCGCTACTGCGCCCGTCTCTTCGAGCGCTTCAACCTGACTCGCGCACCCGTGGTCGAAAGCGGCAAAGTGGTCGGGATCGTCAGCTTCACGGACATGGTCCTGCGTGGCATGCATACCGATAGCGAATGACCGTGAGCCCGATGACCGTTCCCCCTGTACTTTCGATTGATCTCGCCACCGGCCTCATCAAGGAGGCGCGTCAGGTCCCTTCACCCAACTGTGACGACCGGCCGACGGATGCAGCGATTGATCTGGTGGTGGTGCATAGCATCAGTCTGCCTCCCGCCGAATTCGGAGGTCCCTGGATCGATGCCCTGTTCACCAATACCCTCGACCCGGAAACCCATCCCTATTTCCGCGAGATTCACCGGATGCGGGTCTCCTCACATCTGCTAATCCGCCGTGACGGGGAGCTGGTGCAGTATGTACCGCTGCATCGCCGCGCCTGGCATGCCGGGGTGTCCTGTTTTGCCGGACGTGAGCGCTGCAACGATTTTTCCATCGGTATCGAACTGGAAGGGACGGATGAGGACCCCTACGAGGTGGCCCAGTATCAGCGGCTTGCGGAGGTTGTCGCGGCGCTGGAGAAGGCGTACCCGGAGGTGTCCCGCGATCGGCTGGCGGGCCACAGCGATATCGCCCCGGAGCGCAAAACCGATCCGGGTTCGGCCTTTCAATGGGCGCGTCTGGGATACGAGTTGGAGCGGATTGTCTAACATCGGTTGCATGTTTGCCCGCCAGATTCGAAACTAGGAGCCTGTCGGGTATGGTGCCTGTAGCGAGCAAAGTGGGAGAGTGGGTCCAGATTTTCATGATTTTGCGGCGCATAATGAGGTTACGCAACGAAAAATCGGGGAGATTTGGGTCGCTCTCCCACCGGCGCATGCTTACAGGGATGTAGGTATTAGACAACGCAGGAGCATGGTTCTCGAGTGGGAGCAGCCATAATCCGACAGGCTCCTAGCCCGGAAAATTCACGAACTCACCGCAAAGACGCCAAGGGCGCAAAGAATTCTATTGCTTATCGGCATACATGACCGAGAAACAACGGAACCTCGGTGATAATGCAAGATACATTGTAATCAACGCTTTGCGTCCTTGGCGTCTTTGCGGTGAATAATCCGGGCTAGTCACGTTTATTCTTGACCACAGAGGTCACGGAGTCTCCAGACGAGCCTCCTGTTTATGGCACTCTGTGTGCTCAGTGGTTAGCCCCAGACCCAGCGGAACCTTGTCATGTCTCTGATTGCCATCATTTTTGCACTTGTTATTGAGCACTTTCTCGGCTCGCTTGAGGAATTGCGACGCTTCGACTGGTTTACCACCTTTTCTGACCGGGTGCGCGGCAGGTTGCCGGCCGGGCGTTTCCGGGACGGTCCGCTCGGCGTCCTGCTGGTGGTTGGTTTGCCGGTGATTGGCGTCGGCCTGGTGGGGTATGCTTTGAGCGAACTGTGGGGCCTGCTCGGGTTTATCTATGCGGTCCTGGTATTGCTCTATGCCTTTGGCCCCCGCGACCTGGAGGCCGAAGTGGAGGCGTTCGCGGATGCCCGTAAACGCAATGATGAGGATTCGGCCCGCTGGCATGCCGCCAGTCTGCTGGGCGGTGAAGTTCCCGAAGAGCCTGAAACACGGGCGGGGGCTATCATCGAGACCATTCTCGTCGAGGCCCACGAACGCGTGCTCGGTATCGTCTTCTGGTTTCTCCTGCTCGGGCCGGTGGGTGCGATCCTCTACCGGCTCAGCCGCGTGCTGGAGGCGCGTTACCGGGGCGTTGATGAAGGCTTTGGCCTGGCGGCCTGGCGGCTGCACTATATCCTTGCCTGGGTACCCACCCGGCTCTGCGCCTTCACTTATGCTCTCGCAGGCAGCTTCGTCGATGCGATGCAGCGCTGGCGGCACGAGGCCTGGCGTTATGTGGACGAGAATCGCGGTGCGCTGGTATCGGCCGGTTTCGGTGGGTTGCGGTACGACCCGGTGGAGCAGGAAGACGGGCATCCCGATCAGCAGGTCGAGACTGAAAACGTCCGCGAAACCTTGGCACTGGTGCGCCGCGCCGGTTTGATCTGGCTGGCGGTCCTCGCGGTATTCACCCTCGCCGGCTGGCTCGGCTGAGCCGATTTCGAGCCTCGTGAATCACCTGATCCTGGGGGGCGCCCGTTCCGGTAAAAGCCGGTATGCCGAACAGCTTGCCGGTGAGAGTGGCCTGGATGTCATCTATGTGGCCACGGCCTCGATGGGCGACCAGGAGATGGCCGAACGCATCACCCGCCATCGTGCGGATCGGCCGGCGGGCTGGCGAACCATCGAAGAGCCACTGGCGCTGGCCGCGACCCTCCAGAGGCATGCCGCCTCTGATCGTTGCGTTCTGGTTGATTGTCTTACCCTGTGGTTGTCGAATCTCCTGCAGGCCGGTGATGCAACCCTGGACCAGGAGCGTGAGCGTCTGCGGGAGGCGCTTCCGCACCTCCCGGGGCGCGTCCTTTTGGTCAGCAACGAGGTCGGCCTCGGTATCGTCCCCGACAATCCTTTGGCGCGCCGTTTTCGGGATGAAGCAGGCCGGCTCAACCAGGCGTTGGCCACCACCTGTGAACGTGTGACCTTCGTGGCTGCCGGACTGCCGATGCAATTGAAGTGATGGAGAATTTGCGAGCGCACGGGTACACGGGGGGGCGCGCATCCTTAGATTTTACCCGTGAGCACCGTGTTCCCCGTGGTTTATAGTGAGTTATGGATCGACTGACTGATGATATCCACCACCATTGACATGATCCGCCACGGTGAGCCCGTGGGTGGCAGGAAATACCGCGGACAGATCGATGATCCGTTGAGTGAAAAGGGGTGGCGACAGATGCGCGAAGCCGTGGGCGACGACTGTCCATGGGATGCGATTGTCTCTTCGCCGTTGCTTCGCTGCAGGGCATTCGCGGCGGAACTGGCGAAGCAAAACGCCATTGCCCTGGCCTACGATGCACGGCTGAAAGAGATCGGTTTCGGCGAATGGGAGGGGAAAACGGCCAAGACGTTGATGGATGAAGATCCCGATATCCTCATGCGCTTCTGGAGCGATCCGCTGAACAATACGCCCCCTGGTGCGGAAACGTTGGTCGAATTCCAGAATCGGATTATCACGGTCTGGCACTCCATTTTGGACGAGTATGCCGGCCGGCACATCCTGATCGTCGGGCATGCGGGCCAGATGCGGATGGTGATCCGCCACGTGCTGGAGATGCCGCTCGATCGTATGTTCCGCATCCAGGTTCCGAACGCCGGCGTCACCCGTATCCGTGTGGATGGGCAGGGGGATGAGGCCCTGCCGCGGCTCATGTTCCACGGCCAGTCGTTATAGCCTACATTTCGCACCCGAGGGCGCGTCATCGGGTGCTATAGCCTGGATTGTTCACCGCAGAGACGCAGAGACGCAGAGACGCAGAGACGCAGAGTACGCGGAGGATTCAATTCCAAGTCACTTCTCCCGGCCATTCCCGCGCAAATTTCCGGTCATTCCCGCGCAGGCGGGAATTCAGAGAACAGAAGCACGATTCATAATGGACCCCCGCCTGCGCGGGGACGACGGATTTTCGATACTGTATGGGATTAAGGAAGTAATGGGTGAACAGTTGCTCTGGAACATCGTATCTCCGGAAGATGCAGTTCTCCGTGTACTCTGCGCCTGGAAAATAGGTTCCAGACATTTTCAACCGACTACATCCATATAGTCGTCTGCGGTGAATAACGGATAATGAATACGAAGCACTTCTGGATTGCACTGCAATTCCTCACCCGGTTGCCAACGCCGAAGCTTGAAGCCGCCGAACCGTCGGACAGTGCCCGGGCAGTATTGTGGTTCCCGGTGGTGGGCTTTCTGATCGGCACGCTGTTGTGGATCACCGACGGCCTGTTGGGAGCCGCCGACCCGATGGTACGCACCGCCGTTGTCCTGGCGGTTTGGGTATTGCTGAGCGGTGCGCTGCATCTGGACGGGCTTGCCGATACCACCGACGCCTGGGTCGGTGGACACACCGATCGCGAACGGATGCTGGCGATCATGAAGGACCCGTACCTTGGACCGATGGGCGCCACCGCCATCGTTCTGGTTTTGACCGCCAAATTTGCAGCCATTACGGCGTTGTCCGGTGGCGCGATTCTGTTACTGGCCCCAGTTGTGTCCCGCACCCTGATCATTGGCCTGTTTCTCACCACACCCTATGTGCGGGCCGGTGGCCTCGGTGAGGCGATGGCCTCCGGCCTTCCCGAACGTCACGCCCGGTATGTCATGTTCGGAGTAGCGGTTCTTGCGCTGCTGCTGTTCGGGTGGGCCGGTCTCCTCGCGGTGATCGCAGCTGCGGCCTGGCTGTTTCTGTTCCGCGCCCGGCTCATGGCGCGCCTCGGCGGCACCACCGGAGACACGGCCGGTGCCATGGTGGAAATCGGCGAAGCGCTGATACTGGTTGTTCTGGCCCTGAACTGATTAAAAGCTTTCACCGCAAAGGCGCAAAGCCAGGTTTTAGCTTTCCTTTTCTTCGCTTGTCGACCTTTGCGCCTTTGCGTGGGTTCTGGGGCCGTTGTGCCCTCTGTGCTTTAGACCCCGTCCTGCTAAAATCGGCTCTTTGAGCCTCGAACTACGGAATAGTTTTTGACCATGAGCGAAAGCCAGCCGCAAGCCATCTATCTCAAGGACTACACCCCACCCGACTACCGCATCGAGACGATCAATCTGCGCTTTGATCTGAATCCGGAAGTTACCACCGTGACCTCGCGTATGGAGGTTCGGGCGAACTACGACCCGGCGGAGGGGCGGCGGCCTCTCCTGCTGAATGGCCAGGAGCTGGAACTGGTCTCGATGAGCATGGACCACGACCCGGTCGGTGATGAGGGCTACGAGATCTCCGACGACACCCTGGTGATCCCGCACCCCCCGGCGCATTTCCATCTGGAGGTGGTGACTCGCATCGATCCGTCGGCCAATACCGCCCTGGAGGGACTGTATCTGTCCGGCGGCAATTTCTGCACCCAGTGTGAGGCGGAGGGTTTTCGCAAGATCACCTATTTCCCGGATCGGCCGGACGTGATGACCCGTTTCACCACCACCCTTATCGCCGACCGGAAAGACTATCCGGTGCTGCTGTCCAATGGTGATCGCATCGACAGTGGTGAGCTGGCAGGTGGACGTCACTACGTTACCTGGCACGACCCGTCACTGAAACCCAGTTACCTGTTTGCCCTGGTGGCCGGCGATCTGGCCTGTGTTGCCGATTGCTTTACGACGATGTCGGGCAAGGAAGTGAAGCTCGAACTCTATGTGCAATACGGTAACGAGGACAAGACCGGCCATGCCATACGCTCCCTGAAAAAGGCGATGCGCTGGGATGAGGAGGTCTACGGCCGCGAGTACGATCTGAATACCTACATGATCGTCGCGGTGGACGATTTCAACATGGGCGCAATGGAAAACAAGGGACTGAATATCTTCAATTCCCGGTTCGTTCTCGCTAAACCTGAAACCGCCACCGACATGGATTTCGTGAATATCGAAGGTGTCATTGCCCATGAATACTTTCATAATTGGTCGGGCAATCGAATCACCTGCCGTGATTGGTTTCAGCTCTCTCTAAAAGAGGGGTTCACCGTTTTTCGGGACTCCCAGTTTACCGCCGACATGACCTCGCTGGCGGTCAAGCGGATTGACGACGTCAGCCTGCTGCGCACCCGACAGTTTGCCGAAGATGCGGGCCCCATGGCCCACCCGATACGGCCCGACTCCTATGTGGAGATCAACAATTTCTACACGCTGACGATCTACGAAAAAGGCGCCGAAGTCGTGCGCATGATCCATACGCTGCTTGGCCCGGAGCGTTTCCGGAAAGGGAGCGATCTCTATTTCGAACGGCACGATGGTCAGGCCGTTACCACCGACGATTTCGTGCGGGCCATGGAGGATGCCAACGGAGTCGATCTGTCACAGTTCCGTCGCTGGTACGAGCAGGCCGGCACCCCCAAGGTCGAGGTCGAGCGCGCTTACGATGCTGCTGCGAAACAGTACCGCCTGACCCTCCATCAGAGCTGCCCCCCGACACCGGGACAGCTGCAAAAGGCCCCTTTCGAGATACCGGTGAAGACGGCCCTGCTTTCGAGGGAGGGTGCCGCGCTGCCGCTCAGGCTGGCCGGTGAGTCGCAGGCCGGCGGCAGCGAACGGGTGCTAGTACTCAACGAGCCGGAACAGACCTTCATCTTCGAAGGAATTCCCGCCGAGCCGGTGCCTTCCCTGCTGCGTGCCTTTTCCGCACCGGTGAAGCTGGAGGGTGGATACAGTGATGAAGAGTTGGCCTTCCTGATGGGGAACGAGACCGATGACTTCAACCGTTGGGATGCCGGGCAGCAGCTCGCCCTGCGGGTCATCGTTCGCCTGATCGAAGGTGCGCCGCGTGAGCTGGATCGGGGACTGTCCGCCGCCTTCGGAAAGATACTCGCCGATGATCGGCTCGACCCCGCGTTGGTGGCGGAGGCCCTGGCATTGCCGCCGGAGGAGTATATCGCCGAATGCATGGACGAGGTCGATCCGCTGGCCATCCATGAGACGCGCCGGTTTGTGCGAGCCGCACTCGCCGAAACCCATCGGGAAGCGCTGGCGGCACATTACACGGCGCTTGCCGACCCCGGCCCCTATCGTGTCGATGCCGGCGCCATGGGACGGCGCAGGCTTCGCAACGCCTGCCTGGCTTATCTCGTGCCGCTGGAGGGGGGATCGGAGCGGGGGTTTGCCCAATATGAGGCGGCCGGCAATATGACCGACTCGATGGCGGCTCTGGTCGCACTGGTTCACAATGCCGCGCCCCGGCATGATGAGGCGCTACAGCATTTCTATGAGCGTTGGCACGAGGACCCATTGGTCCTCGACAAGTGGTTTGCCGTACAGGCGGCGGCACCCGCGCCCGGCGCGCTCGAACGGGTCAAACAACTGCTTGACCACCCCGACTTCAATATCCGCAACCCCAACCGGGTGCGGTCGGTTATCGGGTCCTTCGTGATGCGGAATCCCGCCGGTTTTCACCGCGATCCGGCCGCTTACACTTTCCTGGCCGATCAGATCGTCAATCTCGACAGTCTTAATCCACAGGTGGCGGCCCGTATGCTCGATCCACTGACCCACTGGAAGCGCTACGATGAATCACGCCGTAACGCGATGAAGGAACAGCTGGTACGCATTCTTCGTGTACCCCGGATCTCCAGCGATGTCTACGAGGTGGTGAGCAAGAGCCTGAATGCCTGATTCTCAGGATATGAGCGCTCAACTATCATTGCGAGCCGTACCCCTGCTGCGCAGGCCCGAATCAGTGACGAACCTTTAGCCGTCATTGCGAGGAGCCTCAGCGACATGGCAATCTCGCTGTTAGGACACCAGATTACTTCGTCGCCGGGGCTCCTCGTAAT
>NZ_JAENYR010000157.1 GCF_016841685.1 Thiohalomonas denitrificans | reverse complement strand
ACAAAAGGCAGCCACCCAAAGATGACGATGCCCCCAAATGCGCCGCTCACCCAAAGGCACCTTTTTCGGTGACGGCGTTTCGGTGCACGTAGGGCGCATTCTTGCACGCCATCCGACGCATTCGAAAAATGGCACCCCCACAAAAGGCAGCCACCCAAAGATGACGATGCCCCCAAATGCGCCGCTCACCCAAAAGGCACATTTTTCGGTGGCTGCGTTCCGGTCCACGTAGGGCGCATTCTTGCACGCCATTCCGACGCATTCGAAAAATGGCACCCCACAAAAGGTCGGCACCCAAAGATAGAGATGCCCCCAAATGCGCCGATCACCCAAAGGCACCTTTCCGGTAACGGCCTACCGGTGCATTTGAAGAATGCACCCTACATTCTTTCCAATACCTGGAAAGTCATGCCATGGGGATTGGCGGCGTCGGCGGGGTACTCCTCCCGCTCGATCTCGCGCCATTCGGAGGGATCGATAGGCGGGAACCAGGCATCGCCTTCGATCACCGCGTGGACCTGAGTCAGGTAGAGCCGATCGGCGCGGGGCAGGATCTGTCGATAGAAAGAGGCGCCGCCGATCACCATGACCTCCTCCGCCGGTTGCGCGGCTTCGAGGGCGGCTTCGATGGAGTGGACCACCCGGCATCCCTCCGCGCGATAGGAGGGATCACCGGTGACCACCACATTGGTGCGCTTGGGAAGGGGGCGACCGATGGATTCAAACGTCTTGCGGCCCATGATGACCGGTTTCCCGAGCGTATGGCGACGGAACCACTGCATGTCGGCAGGCAGACTCCAGGGGAGCCGGTTCTCGATACCAATCACCCGGTCTTCCGCCATGGCTGCGATGATGGAAATGCGCATATTCTCTCCAGCCCACACGAACAGACATCTTGACTATAAAACCACGGAGACAATACAGCAGTGGGTCTGAAAAAGACGACCTTCTGCGCGGTACCCACTGCGGATTCGTCCAGGAGCCTGTCCGAGAACATCGGTGTTTGTAGGTTGGGGTGAGTTATGCGAACCCCAACGTTGATTTTGTTGGGCTTCGTTCCTCAGCGCCAACCTACATTTTGGAGCCCGTTACTATACTGGACAGCTCCTAGACGGCCACCGGCGCCTTGATCGGCGGGTGGTGTTCATAACCGTCCAACCGGAAATCCTCGAAACGGAAATCGAAGACCGAATCGATGTCGGGATTCAGACGCATGGCCGGCAACGGGTAGGGCTCACGGGACAGCTGCAGGCGCGCCTGCTCCAGATGGTTGGAGTAGAGATGGGCATCCCCCAGGGTGTGTACGAAATCTCCCGGCTCGAGACCGGTCACCTGCGCCAGCATCATGGTCAGCAGGGAGTAGGAGGCGATGTTGAACGGCACGCCGAGGAAAATGTCTCCGGAACGCTGATAGAGCTGGCACGAGAGGCGGCCGTTGGCCACGTAGAACTGGAAGAATGCATGACAGGGGGCCAGGGCCATGCGACCGGCTGCCGCATTCTCCCTGGGGGAGATCGCTTCGTCGGGCAGATCGGCCACGTTCCAGGCACTGACAATGATGCGCCGCGAATCGGGATTGGTGCGAATCTGGTCGACCGCCTGCTGGATCTGATCGATATGCCTGCCGTCCGGCGTCGGCCAGGAACGCCACTGATAGCCGTACAGCGGCCCGAGGTCTCCCTTCTCGTCCGCCCATTCATCCCAGATCCGGACGCCATTCTCCTTCAGATAAGCGATGTTGGTCTCGCCTCGCAGGAACCAGAGGAGTTCATGGATTATCGAGCGCAGGTGCAGCTTCTTAGTGGTGACCAATGGGAAGCCTTCCGACAGGTCGTAGCGCATCTGGTAACCGAATACGCTTCGGGTGCCGGTGCCGGTCCGGTCCTCCTTTACGGTGCCGTTCTCAAGCACATGACGCATCAGATCGAGGTATTGGCGCATGATTATTTCTGCCCGTTGGAAACGGCTTTACCGGTATTGCCGCGACCGTAGGCAAGCCCCAGCAACACCAGACCGACAACGATCAGCGGTAGTGAGAGCACCTGCCCCATGGTCACCCAGCCAAAGGCCAGATAGCCGAGATGGGCATCGGGTTCGCGCACGAATTCCACCAGAAAACGGAACAGGCCATAACCAACGGCAAAGACACCCGAAACGGCCATGGTCGGACGCGGCCTGGAAGAGAACCACCAGAGGATGGCGAACAGCACCACGCCTTCGAGGAAAAACTGATAGAGCTGAGAGGGATGGCGCGCTACATCGCCGGCTCCGGGAAAGACCATCCCCCACGGCAGATCGGTGGGCTTGCCCCACAGCTCGCCATTGATGAAGTTGCCGATGCGCCCCGCACCAAGGCCGATGGGCACCAGCGGTGCCAGAAAATCGACGACCTCGAAATAGCGACGGTTTTCCCGCCAGGCGTAGACGCCCAGAGCAACCATCACCCCGAGCAGACCGCCATGGAACGACATCCCGCCTTCCCAGATCCGGAACAGCATCAACGGGTCCTGCAGGAATGCGCCCCAATTGTAAAACAGGACATACCCGATGCGACCGCCCAGCACCACCCCCAGTGCGGAGTAAAAAACCAGGTCATCGACCTGCGCGGGCTTCCAATTCCAGCGTGGCTGCGCCGCCCGGCGGCGTCCCAGCCACCAGCCGCCGACAAAGCCGACCAGATACATCAAGCCATACCAGTGCACCTGGACCGGGCCGAAACTGATGGCGACCGGATCGATATCGGGGAATCTCAACATGGCAGGAGTATACCAGAACAGCTAGTGGCTAGTGGCTAGTGGCTAGTGGCTAGTGGCTAGTGGCTAGTGGCTAGTGGC
>NZ_JAENYR010000156.1 GCF_016841685.1 Thiohalomonas denitrificans | reverse complement strand
GTCGCCGGGGCTCCTCGTAATGACAGCGGGGAGGGCAAGTTCATCAGGAGGAGCCACAGCGACGCGGCAATCTGGGGTTTGGGAGCAGGAGATTACTTCGTCGCTCAGGCTCCTCGTAATGACAGCGAGGACAAGTTCATCAGGAGCCGTACCCCCTGCGCAGCAGGGGATACGGCTATCAATGCCGGCTAAACGTTCATCACTGATCCGGGGCTGCGGAGCGGCGGATTGTCCTGGCAATGAATTCATGGAGAGCATCCGGGAATCAGGGAATCTACTGATTGAGGATAGACACCCGTTTCCCAAACGTTTGAAACAGCCGTGCGGATCAGTCGGTGCAGAGTTCACCATTGCGCAGTATCACCCCCGCACCGAAACGGCCCGCTTCCCGATCCAGCATCGATGCCAACCATTCAGTATCCGCCGGTCCCGCCCGTTCCAGACGAAAGCGGCGGGTGCGCATCGGCACCATTCGCAGGCGCTCCAGGCGCCCCGTGCCGGAGTCAAGAAAGGGAAAATACATCAGCGACAGATCACCTCGATAGGCGTCATGGCCACCGATCCCTTCGTAGTCGTTCAGAAAATCCCCGCAGCCGTAAAGGATCAGCCGCCCCCGGTGGATCTCGAATCCCTTGACGTGGTGTGAGGAGTGGCCGTGGATAAGGTCAAAGCCGGCTTCGATCAAGGCACGGGCAAAGGCCTGCTGTTCCGCAGAGATAGCGTAGCCCCAGTTACCACCCCAGTGAATGGAGGCGATGCAGAGGTCGCCCGGTGCGGCGTATTCCCGCTTCTCCTCGGCCAGTCGATCCACGTTTCGTTGGGAAAGCGCCTCCAGGAGGTTGACCCCGGAGCGCTCCTCCCCGGCCGCCCAATCATCCGGGATGCCGCTGCTGCCGGTGCCGAAACCGAACACCAGCAGACGCTGTCCCCCCGGGAGGTCCAGCACCGCCGGCGCCGCAGCCTCCTCCCGGTCGCGGCCGGCCCCCGCCGTCTTCAGGCCTGCTTTCCGCAGCGTTTCCAGAGTCTCCTCCAGACCGCTGTAGCCCCAATCAATGACATGGTTGTTGGCGAGCACACAGCAGTCGATTCGGGCCGCCGTGAGGCAGGGGGTATTGGCCGGATGCATTCGGTAGTTGATGCCCTTGCGAGGCCAGTAATCGGCGCTGGTGGTGATGCTGGTCTCGAGATTGATGATCCGGGCGTCCGGGGCGGCCGCCTCCAGCACGTCGAGAGCATCGCCCCAGATGTAGCCGAAATCCACCGGATGCGGGATCGGACCGTTGGCTATTTCGGCGAGCCTCAGGTAGTCGCGGGCATTGCGCACATAGGGCTCATGGATGATGGGATCGCCTGGATGAGGGAGTATCTGGTCGATGCCCCGCCCGGTCATGACGTCGCCGCACAGGAAAAGCTGCAACTGCCTCTGCCCGATCTCTGTCTCCGCCACGGAAATGCTCCCTGCCATGCGCCTGTTCGAAGTCTCAGAGGTGGGAGCCCGAGTGTCAAAGCGAAGATTTTTCCAATCGCCTGTGACGCCATGCGCCTTCATCGCCCGAAAATGGCACGGGGCGGGCCTGAATGCTTTACAATCCGCAAATACCGGCACAGCCGGTGGCCGCCACCCCACCCATTGACTCCGGATGCATCATGACTGCTGACACTGGACTTTCCGAGCAGGAACTCGTGGAACTCGATGACTTCCTCCTCTCCGAGGCGTGCGACGACGATGCACTGTCGGTCGATGAGGCGCACGGTTTTCTCACCGCACTGATCGTCGGACCCGAACCGGTTGCGCAAGACGTCTGGCTCCGGGGAGTTTGGGGGGAACCGCGCTTCGCCGACGAGGAGCAGGCGAAACAGATGACCGACAAGCTGGTACGTCTTTACGACAACATCGAGGCGACGCTCCGCGAGGGACATCCTTTCGAACCGCTGGTGGTCGAGGAGGAGGAAGAGGGCGAGACCTTCGAGACCTACGAGGGCTGGTGTTTCGGCTTCATGCTCGGAGTCGAGGAGCAGGAGGCGCAATGGAACCCCCTGCCCAAGGATCCGCAGGCACTGCTTGCGCCCATGGGCCAGTTGGCGCTGCTGACCTCGGACGAGGAGGAGCCCGATATGGACGAGGCCGAGTACGAGGCCTGGGTCGAACTGCTACCCGGCGCCGTCGCCGGACTCTATGCCTTTTGGCACGATGACACTCGGGACAGCGATTAGTCGCTAAACGCCTCGGCGACCACCCGGAAACGAAAATCAAGCCGGTCTCTCACCCGCAGGCCACCACCCAGTGCGGAAAACGGCTCGATACCGAATTCGCTCTGGTGCAGCGAAAAGGATCCCCGGGCCTCGAGGGACTCTGATGAGTCGACCAGAGTGACCGGCATCTCCAGCCGACGGGTCTCTCCGTGCAGCGTCAGATCGACACCGAGCCGCAGGGTATCGCCGTAACGCGCCAACGGCTCGGCACGCAGCCGGACCCAGGGATAGCGCTCCGCGTCCAGTACCTCGGTGAGCATATTTCGACGAGTGCCGCGAATGTCTTCCTGACTCAATTCGCTCTCGAACCCCGCGGCAGCGCGCAATTCGGGATCATCCACCTCCAGGTCGTACACCGACAGGTAGAGATCCACCTGCCCGCTTTCGGCCCCTTCCCCTCTTTGCACATAACCGTGCAGGCGATGGGTCGAGACCGTGTGGGCGTGACCGAGCGTGGGGGCGAGCGGGCCTTCGGGAAGGACGTCGACCACCATCAGTGAGCGCTCCGGGTCGATGCGATAGACCTCAGCCCCCTCGGCCGCAGCCTGCCGGTAGGGCTGTTCGGGAAATCCGGCAGGCGGGCCCGTCGGGGGCGGTGT
>NZ_JAENYR010000037.1 GCF_016841685.1 Thiohalomonas denitrificans | reverse complement strand
TTCGTCACTGATTCGGGCCTGCGCAGCAGGGGGTACGGCTCGCAATGACGGCTAAAGGTTCGTCACCGATTCGGGCCTGCGCAGCAGGGGGTACGGCTCGCAATGACGGCTAAGAGTTCGTCACTGATTCGGCTTGCGCAGCAGGGGGGCAAGTTCATCAAGAGCAGAACCATTGGATTTGACAGGAGTGCCCTTATATCGCTCGCTTCAAAGTATGCAGTTTGTCGGGAGGTCGCTTTGTTGATCTCCAAAGCAACAGGCGCCAAGAATATACAGGTGCACCGCAGAGGCACGGAGTGTGCAGAGATTCGCCGAGGAGCTCAAGTAGTGAGGACGCGTCCCCGCGGGCGTCAGGCGCTATTGGTGATGATTCCGTGATTCGGCTACCATTTGCGGCTATGCCCGGACTCACCCGAAATTTCATCTCGTGGCCGGTTCGCACCGGGCCGGCGTGTGGGGAGGCGGTGTGTGTGTAGTCGGTAGTCAACCCATCAGGAACCAACCATGGCGTATCAGCACGAACTCAAGGTCCACAACAATCTCACCCGCAAGAAGGAGCCGTTCGTTCCCATCGATCCCGAGCGGGTGAGGATGTATGTCTGCGGCATGACGGTGTATGACTACTGCCATATCGGACACGCCCGCGTGCTGGTGGTGTTCGATGTGATTAACCGCTACCTCCGCCATCTCTATGGCGAAGAGCACGTGACCTACGTGCGCAACATCACCGACATCGATGACAAGATCATCGCCCGCGCCAATGAAAACGGCGAGGATATCGGTGCACTGACCGAACGCTTCATCGGCTTCATGCACGAGGATGCGAAGGCGCTCGGCGTCGAGGAGCCCGATGAGGAGCCGCGTGCCACCCTCTACATGTCCCAGATCATCGACATGATCGGGATGCTGATCGAAAAGGATCATGCCTACCCGGCGGATAACGGCGATGTCTACTACGACGTCTCCAGTTTCGAGGGATACGGCCGGCTCTCCGGAAAGAACCCCGATGACCTGCGTGCCGGATCACGGGTGGAGGTCGGGGAGGCGAAGCGGGACCCGCTCGATTTTGTGCTCTGGAAGGCGGCCAAACCGGACGAGCCGGCCTGGGATTCGCCCTGGGGCAAGGGCCGGCCGGGTTGGCACATCGAGTGTTCGGCCATGTCGACCCACAGTCTGGGTCAACACTTCGATATTCATGGTGGCGGGCTGGACCTGCAGTTTCCCCACCACGAAAACGAGATTGCCCAGTCCGAGGGCGCCTGCGGCTGTAAATTTGTCAATTACTGGCTACACAACGGGTTCGTGCGCATCGATGACGAGAAGATGTCCAAGTCCCTGGGCAATTTCTTCACCATCCGGGACGTGCTCAAGCAGTACGACCCGGAGGTGGTGCGCTATTTCATCCTCACCAGCCACTACCGCAGTCCTCTCAATTATTCGGACCAGCATCTGGAGAGTGCCAAGGCCGCGCTCACCACGCTCTACAACGCAATGAAGGGGCTCGATTTGCCACCTGTGGAAGCGGGGGAACCGGACGGTCACGCCGAACGCTTCTATGCGGCCATGGATGATGATTTCGGTACCTCCGAGGCGCTGGCGGTCCTGTTCGAACTGGCCCACGAGATGAATCGTTGCCGGGATTCGGAGCCGGAGCGGGCCGGTCGGTACGGCGCGCTGCTCATGTCTCTGGCGGGTCTGCTCGGGCTCTTGCAGCGGGACCCGCAGGCGTTTCTCCGAGGCGGTGCTGCAGCCGGCGGACCCTCGGATGAGGAGATCGACAAGCTCATCGAGGAACGCATCCTGGCGCGCCAGAACCGGGACTTCGCCACCGCCGATCGCATCCGCGATGAACTCCAGGCGCAAGGGATCGTGCTCGAGGATTCGCCCGGGGGGACCACCTGGCGCCGGGAGTAGAATTCATTGCCAGCCCAACCCCGTCACTGCGCGGCCCCGAATCAATGAAGAGCTGGTAACCACGGGGTACACGGGGAGCACGGGGTAAAACAGGTTGTTCGTTTCCCGGCTGTTCGGAGTAATCGACGGGTAGGGTGGATAAGCGAAGCGCATCCACCAAGCGACTCGAGAGAACGCGGAAAATGAAGAGTTGGTAACCACGGGGAGCACGGGGACCAGGGGGTAAAACAAGTTGTTCAGTTTTTTCTTCCCCGTGCGCCCGTGTTCTCCGTGGTTCAGAGTAATCACCTGGTAGGGTGGGATAAGCGAAGCGCATCCACCAAGCAAATCGAGAGAACGCGGACGTTTTTACGAGCCGTACCCCCTGCTGTGCAGGCCCGAATCAATGAAGAGCTGGTAACCACGGGGTACACGGGGAGCACGGGGTAAAACAGGTTGTGTTCCCCGTGGTTCAGAGTAATCACCTGGTAGGGTGGGATAAGCGAAGCGCATCCACCAAGCGACTCGAGAGAACGCGGACGTCATTGCGAGCCGTACCCCCTGCTGCACAAGGCCAGAATCAATGAAGAACGGGTAACCACGGCGTACACGTGGAGCACGGGGTACAACAAGTTGTTCGGATATTTTCTCCCTCGTGTGCCCCGTGTTCCCCGTGGTTCGAGCTTCAATGGTTCGCTAAGTTCTTCAGGAGGCCTAAACGGCACTGCCATTGGACCGGTAGCGAACATGCGGTTCCTGCCACTGCTTCCGGACAGCAGTAACGAGTTCGGTTGAGGTGGGGAAGGGCGGCTATTATGTGGACTGAAATACCTTATTCGTCGCGGAGGTCATGATGTCCGAGCAAGCCCCTAAACCCGGTTGGCACCAGTCGATTCAGGAGCGTTATCCCGGCTTTATCGAAGCCGTCGATGAGTTGGGAGCGGCGGTACGCAAGGCCGGCCCCCTGGAGGACAAGATGGCGCACCTGGTGCAGTTGGGCGCCGCCGCTGCCTTGCGCTCGGAAGGTGCTGTCCATAGCCATGCCCGGCGCGCCCTGGAGTCCGGGGCCACTCCGGACGAGGTGCGGCACGCCATCATCCTCGTCACCAGCACGATTGGTTTTCCCAACGTCGCCGCAGCCCTTAGCTGGGTCGATGACGTCGTCGCCAAGCACCGTTGAGCCGCTGACGGGGCAACAGCGTTTTCCGCCACTGCTCCCTGTCGGTCAGGAATCCCGGCGCACGGCAGCGTCAAAGGTATTCTGGAGCAGGGTAGCGCGGGTCATGGGGCCGACACCGCCCGGCACCGGCGTAATCCAGCCTGCGCGCTCCCTTGCGCTATCAAACTCCACATCGCCCACCAATCGGCCATCCTCCCGGCGGTTGATACCCACATCCATCACCATCGCTCCAGGCTTGATCCACTCGCCCTTTATGAATTCGGGGATCCCGACCGCAGCCACCACGATGTCGGCACCGGCCAGGTGGGCCCGCAGATCGCGTGTCTTGCTGTGACAGATGGTGACGGTACAGCGGGCCATCAGCAGTTCCAGGGCCATGGGACGTCCAACGATGTTGGAGGCGCCCACTACGACTGCGTTCTTGCCCTCCAGAGGCTCGCCTGTACCTTCCAGCAGGGTCATCACACCGCGTGGCGTGCAGGGGCGCAGGGTCGGCATGCGCAGGGCCAGGCGCCCCACGTTGCAGGGGTGGAAGCCATCGACATCCTTGTACGGATCAATGCGCTCGATCACTGCCTGGGTGTCGATCTGCTTCGGCAGTGGCAGCTGGACCAGAATGCCGTCTATGGCCGGATCGGCATTGAGATCGTCGATCAGTGCGAGCAGTTTCTCCTGTGAGGTGTCTGCCGAGAGATCGTGAGAGACCGAGTTGAAGCCTACCTCGTCGCAATCCTTGCGCTTGTGCGCCACATAGACCCGGGAAGCGGGATCTTCGCCAACCAGGATCACCGCCAGTCCGGGTGCATGGCCGCCGGCCGCGAGGCGTTCGTCTACCTTTTGTTTCAGTTCACTGCGGATTGCCGCCGCGGTGGCTTTACCATCGATGATCTGTGCGCTCATTCGCTGCCCCGTTTGGAACGACCGTGAAAAACGTGTAATTCTCGCATGGGGTCCGATTGACGCCAAGCCGGCCGGGGATCTTCCGGGTAAACGCATACACAAGCTTGGTGCTCGCTTCAAAGTAGGCGGTTGCCCTGATGTTGAAGGGACAGGCGATTGACGACGGGCGACTTGATGGGTATCATCGCCGGCTTCCTCGCGCACATAACGGTTTCCTGAGTCGTTTCGCGAAATACTCGGGGTATAGCGCAGTCTGGTAGCGCGCCTGCTTTGGGAGCAGGATGTCGGGGGTTCGAATCCCTCTACCCCGACCAGAACGTCCCGAAGTGGGGACAAAAGGCTCGATCAAGGCGCCCGTAGCTCAGCTGGATAGAGCATCGGCCTTCTAAGCCGAGGGTCGCAGGTTCGAGTCCTGCCGGGCGCGCCAAATGCCCGGTAGTACAAAGTACAGTGGTGGACGTAGCTCAGTTGGTAGAGCCCTGGATTGTGACTCCAGTGGTCGGGGGTTCAAGTCCCCTCGTCCACCCCATACAAGAAAGCTTAGGCATCGCCTAAGCTTTTTTTTTGTCTTTCCTGCGCCTTCTCAAGATCCACTTCTTCCTCGGCAATCGCCCGTGCTGGAATGCCCGCGCGGCATATGCCGCGGCTGCCGTGTCATATGCCACACACGCAGCCGCCTTTTTTCCGCAATGATGAATTTTATCAGTGGGTTATGTTTGGCATGCCTTCTGCAAGAACGCCACGATTGACCGCACCGGTGCGGTCAATTCTGTTTTGCTCTTGTTTCGGACGGTGCGACCATAATGATGATTTCGGAATTGTTCGCGAAAGGCGGACCAGTGGTGTGGATCCTGGCCGGTTATTCCCTGGTGGCTTTGACCATCATTGTCGAGCGTTTGATCCATTTTTCGCTGCTTGGCCGCGTCCCCAACAATTTCGGGAGTCAGGCCCGCTCGGCGCTCCATGTGGGTGGGCTCGGCAAGCTGACGGCCCGGCACCGGGGCCCGGAAGTGAATGTCATGAGCGCAGTGCTCGAGGCCAGCAATGAGGGAATCCGTGAACTGAGTCGTGTTGCAGAGCGGGTAGGCTCTCAGGAACTGCAGCGCATGGAACGGGGCTTTCGAACCCTGGCCATTCTCGGCAACACCGCGCCGCTGCTTGGACTGTTCGGCACCATCACGGGCATGATCAAGGCCTTTATGGTTATCGAGGCCGCTGGAGGCAGGGTAGACGCACAGGCCCTGGCCGGCGGCATCTGGGAGGCGATGGTCACGACCGGCGTCGGGCTTGCAGTAGCCATCCCCGTCCTGCTCATTCTGCACCTGCTGGAAGGGATGGCGGACCGTCGTGCACAGTCCATGAAGGCGTGCGCTTCCCTCGTGTTGGAACGGCTTCCGCATGCCCCGGAGTCGGATACGGAGGAGGGAGCGGTGCACCATCGGGACGGAGTGCTCCATGCACTTTGAAGGGCGGCGGCGTGCCACGCAAATGCCCAACCTGACGCCGCTGATCGATGCCGTTTTTCTGCTGCTGGTGTTCTTCATGCTGACCTCGCATTTTGTGCGGGAAGAGGCCCTCAATATCGATCTGCCGGTGGCGGAAAGTGGTGAGGCCACCGGGGAGGATGGTCAACTGGAAGTGATCATCAATGCCCAGGGCCGCTTTCTGGTGAATGATCATGTGGTCGAGCCCGAGGCCCTGGAAGCTACGCTACGCCGCTCTCTGGAGCAGCGTGAGAATCGCATCGTACGTATTCGCGGGGATCGCGGTGCAGATCTCGGTTCGGCGGTGAAGGTTCTGGATAAGGCACGGAAGGCCGGGGCCGAAGCAGTGGACATCGTAACCGAAACGAAATGAGACGGCGCGATGCAGGGATCTGGGTTGGAGCGTTTCTGATCTCCGCGATGGTTCATGGAAGTCTGTTCCTCAACGCTGGTGCTCGGCTGGGTGCGGAAGAGCCGCTTCCAAACCAGCAACAGGCGGTAACGCGAGTCAGTTTTCGTTCCGTGGCTTCGCCTCCGCCGGAAGTGCCGCCAGAGGCGGTTGATAAGCCGTCTGAGCCTGAACCCGAGCCTCCGAAACCGAAGCCGAAGCCGGAGCCCGAACCAAAGCCGGAACCCGAACCTGAGCCGGAACCGGTGCAGCGACCCGAACCGGAGATGCGTCCAGAGCCGGTCGAAACGGAGCCGCAGCCGCAAGCGCCACCGTCGCCGTCACAGCCGACTGCAGAAAAGGCGATGGAACTGCCCCCGGCGGTCGCCGGGCAGGCAGTGAATGACCCGAAACTGACCGAACGGGAGAAAAACGAATATTTCGCCCGCCTTATCGCCCGGATTGAAGGGCATAAACATTACCCCCGCGCGGCACGCCGCCGGGGGATTCAAGGGGAGGTGGAGGTGACCTTTTCGATCCGGGAGAGGGGTGAAATTCGGGGCCTTCACACGGCCGGGAAAAACAGCGTTCTGCAAGCGGCCGCGAAGGATGCTGTTGAAGCGGCCCTGCCGATGCCCATGCCGCCGGAGACGGTAGCGTTGCCGCTCGAGGTTTCTTTCAGGATGACCTTTGCGCTTCGCTAATGAATTGAAATGTCCCGCTTTTTAAAAGAGAAAACGATGATAAAAGAGAAAAAGCTTTGCTGTGCCCTTGCTCTGGGGCTATTGCCTCTGGCGGCCGGTGCGGAGGATATCGGCACGGTTGTGGTCACCGCGCCCACCATGTCGGATCCGCTGGTGGTGACCACCGATCCCAAGGCGCCGCGGCAGCCGGTGCCCGCCGCCGATGGTGCCGATTTCCTCAAGAACATCGCCGGTTTTTCCGTGGTGCGCAAGGGCGGAACATCCGGGGATCCGGTGCTGCGCGGTTTGGCGGGCTCACGTCTTAATATACTGCAGGACGGTAATTATCTTTTCGGGGGTTGTGGTGGTCGCATGGACCCGCCGACGGCCTATATCTATCCCGGCTCCTTCGATGAGGTTACCGTGATCAAGGGGCCCCAGACGGTTCTTTATGGGCCGGGTAACGTAGCGGGTACGGTTCTGTTCGAGAGGCGCACCGAACGTTTCGAGGAACCGGACCAGCGCTTCTTTGCCAACGGCCTGGTGGGCAGCTATGGCCGCAACGATCAGGTGGTGGATGCTACGCTGGGGGCGCAGAAGGGATTTCTTCGTGTGATTGGTACCCGGTCCGAGGTGGATGATTACGAGGACGGTGACGGCACCGAAATTCATTCCGAGTATCGGCGCTGGAGCGGTACGGCGATTGGCGGCTGGACGCCCAGTGAGGATACTCGGCTCGAGTTGTCGATTGATCGCAGCGATGGCGAAGCGGCCTATGCCGATCGTTCGCTGGATGGGTCCGCTTTTGAGCGGGAGGGTTACGGTCTGAAGTTCGAGAAGATGCGCCTCTCTCGAAACGTCGAGAAGCTGGAACTGCAGTATTACACCAACTACGTCGATCACGTCATGGATAACTACACGCTGCGCGAGCCCGGCATGATGAAAATGGTGATGAATCCCGACCGGGATACCACAGGGGCACGGGCCAGCATGGACCTCAATCTGGGCGGGATGACGTTTGCCACCCTTGGTATCGACTACCAGGAGGATCAACACAGTAAACGAGGGGCTCAGGCGATGGCCTCCGCCCCGGATCCCGATTTCGACAGCAAGCCACGCATGGACGATCTCTCCTTCTCCCGCACCGGGGTGTTTGCCGAGTTCGAACATCAACTGAATGTCCGGGATGCGCTTTTCGCCGGTGTGCGAATGGATCGCACGGATACCACGGTGGAGGAGATCGAGGTGGGAGGGGCATCGCCGGGAACCGGGGACGAGGACACCACCCGCGGTGCATTCGTGCGCTATGAACGCAGCCTGCAATCGCCCGTAACGGTGTTCGCCGGCCTCGGTCGCGCAGAACGTTCGCCCGACTTCTGGGAACGCAACAAGACCTTCGAGGTGGATCCCGAAGTCAATACCCAGCTGGATCTGGGGCTCGGCTACGGGACCCCGGCGCTGGCCGGAAACCTGGCGGCGTTCTACGCCGACATCCAGGATTACATCCTTATCGATTGGGAGGGTGGACAGGCGCGCAATATAGACGCGGTTACCTATGGCCTGGAGGGAGATTTGACCTGGAAGTTCGCTGCCGACTGGCGGATGACCGGTACCCTGGCCTATGTGCGCGGGGAGAACGAAACCGACGACAGGGCGCTGGCCCAGATCCCTCCGCTCGAGGGGACGCTGGCACTGGATTACGATAACCGGACCTATCTGGCCGGCGTCCTGTTGCGCGCGGCGGCGGAACAGGACCGCGTGGATGTCGGTAGCGGCTCGATTGCCGGACAGGATTTCGGTACCACCCCCGGCTTCGGGGTATTATCCATGCATGCCGGTTATCGGCCCAGCGAAAATGTCAAACTAACGGCCGGGATCGATAACGTGCTGGATAAGACCTACGTCGAGCATCTTAGTAAGGGAGGCGTCGATATCGAGGGGTTTGAGCAGGTTGAAAGGGTCAACGAGCCGGGCCGTACCCTATGGCTACAGGCCTCGGCACAATTCTGAGTGAAAAAGCCTGTCACCGGACCGTTCCGGTGGAGGTTTGTGTTTTTTTGACAACCGAGAAGGGAAGAGATGATGAAAGTGCTAAAGACACTGGTGATTCCAGCGTTCCTCTGTCTGTCCGCCGCAGTACAGGCCGCTGGAAACGGGGTGATGGTGGAGAATCCATGGATTCGGGAGGCGCCTCCGACTTCCAAGGCCATGGCGGGCTACATGGTGGTCCATAACCATGGTGAACAGGAGCGCGCCCTGGTGGCCGCGCAGAGCCCCGCTTACGACAATGTGATGCTGCACAAAACCATCGTAGAGGACGGGTTGGCCAAGATGGTCCATCAAATGAAAGTGACGATTCCGGCGGGCGGGTCTGTCACATTCGAGCCGAAGGGATATCACCTGATGCTCATGAAGCCGAAACAGGCGCTGAAGGCGGGCGAAAAAGTGCCGGTAACGCTCGAGTTTGCGGATGGAGAGAAAATGGAATTGATGTACGAGGTCCGTGCCAGCGGCTCCATGGGCGGCATGAGCGGTGGAAAAATGGACCATAGCTCCATGGGCCATTAAATCCCCGTTGCATGAAAAAGGGCGCACCATGGTGCGCCCTTTTTGCTGGTGCGGGAGGGGAGTCCCGCCTCCTGCCCGATCAATGCCTTTGTGGATATTGTGATGCGAATCACCCGGTAGCTTCAGCCGATCGCATACTTCTTCAGACGATAGAGAAAGGTATCGCGGGTGAGTCCGACCAGACGGGCGGCCCGGCTGCGATTGCCGCGGCTTTTTTCCAGCGCCTGGAGGAGCAGCGACTGCTCCAGCTGGTCGAAACGAATCCCCCCTTCCGGAAGCTCGAACCCGTTAACCCGGGTGGCGGTGGTTTTCTTACGCCGTATTTCGGCGGGAAGGTTATCCACCGTGACCTCGCGTCCGCCGAAAAGGATTACCAGCCGTTCGCAAACATTGCGCAACTCTCTGATGTTGCCGGGCCAATCGTAGGTTCTCATCGCATCGAGGGCTTCGGGCAGGAGGCGCGGCGTCTCTAACCCGTGCTGGTCGGACAGCTGGCGGGTGAATATCGGCACCAGCCGCAGAGTGTCACCGGTGCGATGGCGAAGGGGTGGTACTTCCAGCGGTATTACGTTAAGCCGGTAATAGAGGTCTTCACGGAAGCGGCCTTCCTGAACCAGCGCGTGCAGGTTGCGATGGGTGGCAGCAATAATGCGGGTATTGACCTGACGGCAGTAGGTGCTCCCCACTGCCTGGCATTCGCCGGATTCGAGAAAACGCAACAGTTTGGCCTGGATAGCCGGAGGAAGTTCGCCGATCTCGTCCAGGAACAGGGTTCCGCCTTCGGCCGCCCGCACGCGTCCACCATTTTCGTTGACCGCCCCGGTAAACGCACCTCTGCAGTGGCCGAAGAGCTCGGATTCGGCGAGTCCTTCCGGCAGGGCGGCGCAGTTGATGGTCACAAACGGCGCCTCTGCCCGTCTGCTTTGAGCATGGACCGCTCGGGCCAGCAGTTCTTTTCCGGTGCCGCTCTCTCCCAGGATCAGGACGGTAACGTCAGTTGCGGCGATCACTTCAGCGGAACGGATCACCGCCTGGAATTCGGGGGCACCACCCAGTAGTTCTTTTTCGAATGAGCTCATGCCTAATCACTTTAGTGGATAGAAAGCGAAGGTCCTAATTGGTGCAGTGGCTCTATGAGGGCAACACTGCCGATAGCCAGTGCGATCAGGCTCATGCCGGCAACACGACGAATCGCGGGACGGCGGCTGATGCGGCCCAGCCATGCGGTAAGCATACCCGCGCCCATAACGGCAGGTAAAGTACCGGCTCCGAATGCGGCCATTGCGAGCATGCCTTCAACCGGTCCCTCGGCCGCGACGGTCCAGAGCAGCATGCTGTAAACAGTACCGCACGGAAGCCAGCCCCAAATGGTCCCGTATAGCAGGGCCTGTACGGGAGAACGAACCGGCAGCATCCTGCGCCCGAGCGGTTCGAGACGGCGCCATAACGGTATGCCGAGTCGCTCCACCAACGCGAATTTGGGAAACCAACCGGCGATATACAAGCCGATACCGGTCATCAGGAGAGCGGCGAGTCCTTGCAGCAGCGCGTGCCCCCGATCGCCAAAGATGCCGAGCAGACTTCCACCCAGTCCGCCGAGCAGGGCGCCGGCTGCAGCGTAGCTGAGAATGCGGCCGCTGTTGTAAGCGGCCAGATAGGTCAGAAGTCGCGGGCGTCGTTCGCGCACCTCGGCGGGCAGGCTGAAGGTAAGCGCACCCATTATCCCTCCGCACATTCCGACACAGTGAAGGGTATTGAACAGGCCGACAATGAATCCGGCAATTAGGGGAAACTCCACGACTTTCCACGCATGCGGTTGAACGACTATGTTATCAAAAGAACAGCAGTGCGACTGCCCTCAATCTCGAAGTTGGGCTTGATCGCTGCCGCCGAATTTGATTTACTAGGTGACCTTCACGGGGCCGTTAGCTCAGTTGGTAGAGCAGCTGACTCTTAATCAGTAGGTCCAAGGTTCGAATCCTTGACGGCCCACCAGATACGTAGTTGACCCCTCACGTGAGGGGTCTTTGCTTTTTAAATGCCACTATCATGCGGTTATGCGCGGAAACGTACGCCCTCTGTCCGTGCACCCCTTCTCTTTGTATAATCCCCGGAATTTTAGCGAAAGTGGCGGAATTGGTAGACGCGCTGGATTTAGGTTCCAGTGGGGCAACCCGTGAGAGTTCGAGTCTCTCCTTTCGCACCATTTACATCAGGGTCGGGGCGGTGATCTGCTTCGAACAGGTTTTGTGTGATTCCCAAGTGAAGGTTTTGTCCATCGGTTTTCACGCTATTGAATTGTAGAAATCTCAAGGAGTTAAGATGCAGGTTTCAGTAGAAGCGACTGGCGGACTCGAGCGCCGCATGACCGTTGACCTCCCCGAGGAGCAGATTTCCCGGGAGGTTGACAAGCGTCTCCAGCAGATGGCGCGCACCACTCGTATCAAGGGTTTCCGGCCTGGCAAAGTGCCGATGAAGGTGGTCAAAAGCCGTTACGGCAGCCAGGTTCGCCAGGAGGTCCTCGGGGAAATGGTGCAATCCAGCTTCTATGAAGCCGTGGCCCGGGAAAACCTTCGTCCCGCCGGTCATCCCCGGATTGAACCGAAAGAGGGCGACGAGGATGCAGAAGGATTTGCTTACACTGCCATCTTCGAGGTAATGCCCGAAGTGGAGCCTGCCTCTCTGGAGGGTGCCGAGATCGAAAAGGTCACTGCCGAGGTGACCGATGCCGATGTCGACAGGATGCTGGATACCCTGCGTAAACAGAACGCCGAGTGGGAGAAGGTCGACCGCGAAGCCCGGGAGGGCGACCGGGTGGTGGTCGACTTCAAAGGCACCATCGATGGTGAGTCCTTCCAGGGCGGTGAAGGTGAGAATGTCCCCGTGACCCTTGGCAGCGGCCGCATGATTTCAGGTTTTGAAGAGGGGCTGAAGGGCGCGAAGGCCGGTGAGGAGCGTACCCTCGATCTTGGTTTCCCGGACGACTATGGTTATAAGGAAGTCGCCGGTAAGCCGGTCCAGTTCCAGGTCAAAATTCACGCGGTCGAGCAGCCCAATCTGCCGGAGATTGACGACGAGTTCGCCAAGCGTTTTGGAGTCGAGAGCGCCGAAGCCCTCAAAAAGGAAGTTCGCGACAACATGGAACGCGAGCTTGAACAATCCCTGAAAGGCCGGGTCAAACAGCAGGTGATGGACAAGCTGGTCGAGCTGAACAAGGTCGAGATTCCCAGGGCACTGATCGAAAACGAAAGCCAGGCGCTTCTCGAGCAGATGCGGCAAAACATGCAAGTGCCGCAAGGCAAGCAGGGGCCGGATCTATCCCCCTCCATGTTCGAGGAGCAGGCTGCCAAGCGTGTGACCCTCGGCCTGATCCTCGCCGAAATCATCAAGCGCAATGAACTCAAGGCGGAATCCGACCAGGTGCGGGCGGCGGTTGAGAAGATTGCAGCCAGCTATGAGAAACCCGAAGAGGTCCTGAGCTGGTACTTCGGCGATCAGCGCCGCCTCGGTGAGGTGGAGTCGGTAGTGCTCGAAGATCGTGTCGTGGATTGGGTTCTGGAGCGGGCGAAAGTCAGCGAGAAGTCCAAGGGCTTTGATGAACTCATGAACCCTCAGCAGTAGTGAAACTCAAAAGGGATAGGTAACGATGACCGATAACAACACCATGAATCAAGGGCATACGATTTCCAACGTGGGTCTTGTGCCCATGGTAGTGGAGCAGACTTCGCGCGGCGAGCGCGCCTACGATATCTATTCGAGACTGCTCAAGGAACGGGTCATTTTCATGGTGGGGCCGGTCGAGGATTACTCGGCGAACCTGCTGGTAGCCCAGCTGCTGTTCCTCGAATCGGAAAACCCGGACAAGGATATCCATCTCTACATCAATTCGCCGGGCGGTGCGGTTACCGCCGGGCTTTCGATCTATGACACGATGCAGTTCATCAAACCGGATGTGAGCACCCTGTGCATCGGTCAGGCGGCCAGCATGGGGGCGATACTGCTTGCCGGCGGTGCTGAGGGCAAACGCTATGCGTTGCCTCACTCCCGAGTGATGATCCATCAGCCTCTGGGTGGATTCCAGGGCCAGGCTACGGACTTTGAGATCCATGCCAGGGAGATCCTGGATACGCGTGCCCGGCTCAACGGGATCCTGGCCAAGCACACGAAGCAGCCGCTCGAACGCATTCAGGCGGATACCGAGCGTGACAACTTCATGAGTGGTGAAATGGCCATCGAGTATGGATTGATCGACTCCGTGCTCGAAAATCGTGAAGCGACCCTCTCGACGGTGGGTAAATAACCCGGCGCCGGGCGGAACCAATAACATAGTAACCGGGTCGGGCTTGAAAAATAGGCTCTGACCCTGCATGTTGTAAGACAGATACCCGGCATTCGGATGGGGAAGGCTGATGAGCGACGAGAGTAAAAATACGGGCGAAGATAATGGCAAGCTGCTGTACTGCTCTTTTTGCGGAAAGAGCCAGCATGAAGTACGGAAGCTGATCGCCGGTCCTTCCGTCTTCATCTGTGATGAGTGCGTTGAACTTTGCAACGATATTATCCGTGAAGAGGTGCAGGAGGACGCGACCGGCACTTCCCGGAGTAAACTGCCGACGCCCCACGAGATCAACGATAGTCTCGATGAGTACGTGATCGGGCAGAAGCGGGCCAAAAAGGTGCTTTCCGTGGCGGTGTACAACCACTACAAACGCCTGGAGGCCGGCCTCAAGAAAGACGAAGTCGAGCTGTCGAAAAGCAATATTCTCCTGATCGGCCCCACCGGTAGCGGCAAAACCCTGCTGGCGGAGACGCTGGCGCGGTTGCTCAACGTGCCGTTCACCATTGCCGACGCCACCACGCTGACCGAGGCGGGATATGTCGGCGAGGATGTGGAGAACATCATTCAGAAGTTGCTGCAGAAGTGCGATTACGATGTCGATAAGGCACAGAGTGGCATTGTGTACATCGATGAAATCGACAAGATTTCCCGTAAGTCGGACAACCCGTCGATTACCCGTGATGTTTCCGGCGAGGGTGTGCAGCAGGCTTTGCTGAAGCTTATCGAAGGGACTGTCGCCTCGGTTCCGCCGCAGGGTGGCCGCAAACATCCGCAGCAGGAGTTTCTGCAGGTGGACACCAGTGGCATGCTGTTCATCTGCGGTGGCGCGTTTTCCGGGCTCGAGAAGGTGATTCGCGACCGCTCCGAAAAGGGTGGTATCGGTTTTGCCGCCGAGGTGAGAAGCAAGGCCACTACCAGGAGCGCGAGCGAGGTCGTTCAGACCGTCGAGCCGGAAGACCTGGTCAAATACGGGCTGATTCCGGAATTCGTGGGGCGCTTGCCGGTTCATGCCACACTGGAGGAGCTGGACGAGGAGGCGCTGGTTCAGATCCTCACGGAGCCGAAGAATGCCCTGTCCAAGCAGTATACCAAGCTGTTTGAGATGGAGGGCGTGGAGTTCGAGCTGCGCGAGGACGCTCTAATGGCCGTGGCGACCAAGGCCATGCAGCGCAAGACCGGCGCCCGCGGGCTCCGGTCGATTCTCGAGTCGGTACTGCTGGACATCATGTATGACCTCCCCTCCATGGACGGGGTCAGCAAGGTTGTTATCGATAATGGCGTGATTAACGGTGAATCGGAACCGCTGCTTATCTACAAGGGGTCTGAAAAGTCGGCGGCGGCTACTGATTGAGCGGAACGCAACACCTGTAGCAGTGTCGAATCAAGGGCCGGCCGGTCAAGCCGGCCCTTTTTTTAACCCCTGACCCTTGCGATCCTCTGGTGAATTGTGAATCCTCTGGATCAGCTTGAGCCTTGATTCTTCCATTAGCTGTCCCAAAGTATTCAATAATCAAGCAAGTTACTCAGGTTTTAATCGGCACGGCTTCACGTATACGGCGAGCCGTGACCCACGAAGAGGTGCCCTCAATGACGGACAAGAGTTCCGAAGTGACCGACCAGATGCGCTCCATGCCTGTCCTGCCGTTGCGGGATGTAGTGGTCTATCCGCACATGGTGATTCCGCTTTTTGTCGGCCGCGATAAGTCCATCAAAGCCCTTGAGGCGGCCATGGCAGATGACAAGGAGATCCTGCTTGTCGCGCAAAAGAGCGCCGGGGAGGATGACCCGGGCCAGGACGATATTTATCGGATTGGTACCGTCTCCAACATCCTGCAGTTGCTGAAACTGCCGGATGGAACCGTGAAAGTGCTGGTCGAAGGCGACCAGCGGGCGAAAATCGCCCACTTCCTGCCGACTGACGAGTTCTTTACCGCACAGGTGGACATGCTCGAATCGGAACCGCTGGATGAGCGGGAAGGGGAAGTGTTGTCACGATCGGTACTGAACCAGTTTGACCAGTACGTGAAGCTGAACAAAAAGGTTCCGCCGGAGGTGCTGACCTCTCTTTCAGGCATAGAGGATTCCCACCGGCTGGTGGATACCATCGCCGCCCACATGTCGCTCAAGATCGACGAGAAACAGGAAATCCTGGAAATCGCCGATTTGCGCGACCGCTTTGAATACCTGCTAGGTGTGATTGAATCCGAGCTGGACCTGCTTCAGGTGGAAAAGCGTATCCGTGGTCGCGTCAAGCGCCAGATGGAGAAGAGTCAGCGCGAGTACTATCTCAACGAGCAGATGAAGGCCATCCAGAAGGAATTGGGTGACATGGAGGATGTGCCTAACGAGATTGAGGACCTGGAAAACAAGATCGAAAAGGCAGGTATGACCAAGGAGGCCAAGGACAAGGCCACCACCGAAATGAACAAGCTGAAGATGATGTCGCCCATGTCGGCCGAGGCAACGGTGGTGCGCAACTACATCGATTGGCTGGTATCGGTGCCCTGGAAGAAGAAGACCCGAGTGCGCCACGATTTGGCCAAGGCCGAAGAGGTGCTCGAGACGGACCACTACGGGCTGGACAAGGTCAAGGAGCGCATACTCGAGTATCTGGCCGTTCAGCAGCGTGTCAGGAAGCTCAAGGGGCCGATCCTCTGCCTGGTGGGGCCGCCGGGGGTGGGTAAGACCTCCCTGGGGCAGTCCATCGCCCGAGCCACCAACCGCAAGTTCTTGCGCATGAGTCTGGGTGGTGTACGCGATGAGGCCGAGATCCGGGGGCATCGCCGGACCTATATCGGTTCGTTGCCGGGTAAGATTATCCAGAACCTGGCGAAGGCGGAGACCCGAAATCCGCTGTTTCTGCTGGATGAAATCGACAAGATGGCGATGGATTTCCGTGGCGATCCGGCTTCGGCGCTGCTGGAGGTGCTGGATCCGGAGCAGAATCACACCTTCAACGATCACTATCTGGAAGTGGATTATGACCTGTCGGACGTAATGTTCGTCGCGACATCCAACTCCATGAATATTCCCGGTCCGCTGCTCGACCGAATGGAAGTGATTCGTCTCGCCGGTTATACCGAGGAGGAGAAGCTCAATATCGCCAAGCGCTATCTCGTGCCGAAGGAGCTGAAGGCGAACGGGGTGAAAGAGAGTGAACTGGAGATCACCGACGACGCTCTCTATGGCATCATCCGCCATTACACCCGTGAGGCCGGAGTTCGCAACCTGCAGCGGGAGATCGCGAAGGTCTGCCGCAAGGTGGTCAAGGAGATTCAGCTGAAGCCCAAGGAAAAGAAGGTGGTGGTGAACGGGGAGAACCTCAACGATTTCCTCGGTGTGCGCCGCTTCCGTTACGGGTTGGCCGACGAGGCCGACCGGGTCGGTCAGGTGACGGGCCTGGCATGGACCGAGGTGGGTGGCGAGCTGCTCTCCATCGAGACGGCGGTAATGCCCGGCAAAGGCAAGAATGTGGTCACCGGTCAGTTGGGCGACGTGATGAAGGAGTCGATCCAGGCCGCGATGAGTGTGGTCCGCAGCCGTGCCCGGATGCTCGGTATAAACCCCGATTTCTACGAAAACAGCGACATCCATATTCATGTCCCCGAGGGCGCGATTCCGAAGGATGGCCCATCGGCCGGTGTGGGCATGTGTACCGCTCTGGTATCGGCGTTGACCGGCATTCCGGTGCGTGCCGATGTCGCGATGACCGGCGAGATAACGCTACGGGGCGAGGTGCTGCCCATCGGTGGCCTCAAGGAGAAGCTGCTTGCGGCTCATCGTGGGGGGATCAAGACCGTGATCATCCCCGAGGAGAACGAACGCAATCTCGAAGAGGTGCCGGAAAATATCAAGGAAAAGCTGGAGATCTGTCCCGCCAACTGGATCGATCAGGTGCTGGATATCGCCTTGGCGCGCAAGCCGGAGCCGCTTCCAGAAGGAGAGGGTGTGGAACTGGTCGAGCAGAAAGGGAAATCGGGCGGCGTCAAAACAGTGCATACGCATTAGATCTGTAGTGGTATGCAAGGGTATGGACCGATCGGGGCCGCTTTTCGCGGCCCCGGTAATGACCGAAACCGTTACCATTGCCTCAAAGCCGCGAAGGGTTGCTTGACACATCTCGAAGCCAGTTGGTATAAAACCGAGTGTCGCGCAGCCGCCCACGGGAGATGAGGCGGTGTTTTTTTGCAGGCGGACTTAATCTCGTTTCATTCCGAGACACCGAACTCAAATAATCACAAGGGGAGAGTTTTCTGTGAACAAATCCGAGTTGATCGACGCGGTCGCCGCTGGTGCCGACATTTCCAAAGCGGCTGCGGGTCGTGCAGTAGACGCGATGTTTGACGCCGTGAGCGGCGCGCTTAAAAACGGTGAGCAGGTGAACCTGGTCGGTTTCGGCACTTTCCTGGTTCGCGAGCGGGCCGCTCGTACCGGCCGTAATCCGCGCACTGGTGAGTCGATCGAAATCGCAGCATCGAAAATGCCCAGTTTCAAGGCTGGCAAAGCGCTTAAGGATGCAGTAAACTAGCGCGCCTTTGGTCCAGGGTGCTTAGCTCAGCTGGGAGAGCATCGCCCTTACAAGGCGAGGGTCGGGGGTTCGATCCCCTCAGCACCCACCAAAATTTGAGTTCAGGAGTGGTAGTTCAGCTGGTTAGAATACCGGCCTGTCACGCCGGGGGTCGCGGGTTCGAGTCCCGTCCACTCCGCCATCCTAAAAAGGGCGCAACGCAGTTGCGCCCTTTTTTTATGCCGTTCATTATCGAAGGCGCATAGTAAACCAAAAATCTGTCGGCCCGGAGAACGCTTCAGGCCTTCCGCGGTCGAATAGAGCCGACTGGGCAGATTTCCAGATAACCGGAATAATCGGAGTACCGATGCTTGATTTAATTCGCCAGAGGGCGCAAGGGTGGATCGCCTGGGTGATCGTTATCCTGATTAGTGTTCCGTTTGCGCTATGGGGCGTGAACGAGTATTTCGGTGGTGGTCGCGGGGCTCCGGCAGCAGAGGTGGATGGTGTGACCATCTCCAAGGAGCAGCTGCAACGCGCCTACTACCAGGAGCGGCAGCAGCTGCAGGAGCAGTTGGGGGCCGACTTCAATCTGGACCTGTTACCCGAGAAGCAGATCAAGCGGCAGGTTCTCCAGAAGCTGATCCGGCAGGAGTTGCTACTCCAGGCCGCCGTGGATAATGGTCTTAGGATCTCCGACGCGCATCTGTCCCAGAGCATTCGCAGCATCGAGGCGTTCCAGGGCGAAGGCGGTTTTGATCGCGCACGCTACGAGCAGCTACTGTCACAGCAAGGTATGCAACCGGCTTATTTCGAGTCCCAGGTCCGGCGTGACCTCATGACCGAGCAGCTCTATCGGGGGTTCGTCGCGACGGACTTCATCACCGAGCGTCAGGTGGACGCCTATCTGCGGGTACAGAATCAGAAGCGGCATATCGGTTATTTGCGCCTTCCGGCGAACCGCTTTGCGGATGAGATCACGGTGACCGAAGACGAGATAGTCGCTTACTACGAGGAGCACCCGAACCGCTTCATGGTCCCTGAACGCGTGAGAGCCGCCTACCTGGAGCTGAACCGGGAAGAGCTGGCTTCGGGGTTCGAGATAGAAGAGTCGGTCCTGCGTGCGCGCTACGACGCTTACGAGGAGAATTACCGGACACCGGAACAGCGCCGCGCCCGGCACATTCTGATTGCGGTGGATTCCGATGCGACCGAGACCGAGGTGCAGGCGGCTGAGGAAAAGGTGCAGGAGGTTGTGGCCCGTCTGGATGAGGGCGCCTCCCTGGCGGAACTGGCCAAAGAGTATTCCGACGACGTCGGATCGGCCAGTGATGGCGGTGATCTCGGCTTCTTTGGACGTGGTGCAATGGTGCCGGCTTTTGAAGAAGCGGTGTTTACCATGCAAGAGGGCGAATTCAGCGAACCGGTTCGCAGTGAGTTCGGCTATCACATCATCAAACTCGAGGCGGTCCGGGAGAGTGAGGTCGAACCGTACTCTGCCGTTCGCGAGCAGATCCGGGAGGATGTGCGCCGTGAACAGGCCGATGAGTATTTCTATGATTTGGCGGATCGCCTGGCGAACCTGACCTATGAGCAGCCGGACTCGCTGGAACCTGCCGCGGAAGAGCTAGGACTCGAAATCAAGGAGACCGAAGCCTTCCCTGGCGACGGGGCCGAAGAGGGGGTGGCTGCCGATAGTAAGTTTGTCGACGCGGCTTTCAGTGAGGATGTTCTCTCGCGTGGCAATAACAGTCAGACCATCGAACTGGACTCGGGACGCTTGGTGGTCCTGCGGGTTCGCGATCACTATCCGGCGACTAAAAAGCCTCTCGATGAGGTTGAGGAGGAGATCCGTTCCCTTCTGCGAAGCCAGCAAATGGCCGCATTGACCACCGAAAAAGCTGCTGCCCTGGTCGAGCAGATCAACGCGGGCGAGGCGCCCAGCGAGGTAGCCGAGGCGGTCGGTCAGGAGTGGCAGGAGGTGGCTGCACTGGAACGGGGCGCATCCGAGCCCGAACGCCCAATCATCGATGCGGTGTTTGGTATGCCTCGTCCCGCAGGAGAAACGCCGACCGCGCGTGCCGTAACACTCGCTTCGGGTGATCAGGCTGTCATCGCCTTGTACGGTGTCGAGCCGGGTCAGACCGACGTAGGGGAAGGGCAGCGCCAACAGGCTCGCCAGGTACTGCGGCAGGCTGCGAGTGAACATGTCTACTCGGGGCTGGTCGATGCCCTGCGGAAGCGTGCGGATATCGAAACATCTCAATAGAAGCACGGCGGGTCACGGCGTGCGCATAAGGCTCGGGCGCTCAACGTCCGGTCTCCTGCGCGCCTGACCCTGTTCTTTCTCATCCAAGCACCAGGAGCCTGTCCGAGAAGAGACTGACCTACTCGGCTCGGGCATCCTGCTTCGCTCTACCGAGTGCTTCCCTGCACTCGTCGGCTCGGGCATCCTCGAGACCAGGTTCCAGACATTCTCTGCTACCGCCATCCATGGCGCATCGCTCTAACGACTGCGTCCATGCAGTCGTATTTGCCTCAGATGGCCGGAAAATCTGACTCAATCCGTCTTGCGCTCGCAACGGTCGCTATTCTCGGACAGGCTTCTGGCACCTACTCTGCCCCCGTCGGATCCGGTATGCTCCACAGCAGTCTGCGACCGGAATAGGGGGGATAATGCGGCTAAAGCTTCACTGGCAGATTTTCATTGCGCTGGGCCTTGCGGTTCCCGCCGGCTTTAGTGCCGGCCAGGATGCCGGTCTGTTCGGCATCACCTTCTATCAGCTGTTCGACTTTGTCGGCACGCTGTTCCTTAATGCGCTGAAGATGCTTATCGTGCCCCTGGTGGTGGCTGCGATCGTCACCGGGGTGGCGGGTGTTGGTGGTGCGCGGGGGCTGGGCCGCCTCGGGTCAAGGACGGTGCTTTACTACTTCAGCACCAGCCTGCTCGCCATTCTGGTGGGGCTGGTGCTGGTCAATCTCTTCGCCCCGGGCGTAGTCAACGGCGATCCGGGAGAGGTCTTCGGTTTCAGCGCCGATACCAGCCAGATCGAACAGCGCGTCGCGGGACGGGGTATGGGGGATGTCGCAGAGGTATTCCTGCGCATGGTGCCCGCGAACGTGGTCGCTGCAGCCGCCGACGGTCAGATGCTGGGGCTGATCTTTTTCAGCCTGCTGTTCGGGTATTTCATGACTCGCATCCAGGAGGACTATGCCGAAGCCCAATACAATTTCTGGCAAGGCATTTTCCAGACAATGATGGGCATCACCGACTGGGTGATGAAGTTCGCCCCTCTCGGTGTGTTTGCCCTGGTCGCCAAAGTGGTGGCGACCACCGGGCTTGAGGCCTTCGCTCCCCTGATGGCCTTCTTCTTTACGGTTCTGGGGGCGCTTGCCTTTCATTTCATCATCACCATGCCGCTGTTGCTGCTGCTAGTGGCGCGAGTGAATCCGTTGCGCCACTACCAGGCCATGGCACCGGCACTGCTGACGGCATTTTCTACCGCTTCTTCCGCGGCGACCCTGCCATTGACCATGGAGTGTGTCGAGAAGAACGCCGGTGTGTCCAACCGTACCAGCAGCGTCGTTCTGCCGCTGGGCTCCACGATGAACATGGACGGCACGGCTCTTTATGAGTGCGTGGCCGCCATTTTCATTGCCCAGGCCTATGGGCTCGATCTCTCCTTTGCCCAGCAGTTCACGATTGTGACTCTGGCGCTGCTTACCTCCATCGGCGTCGCCGGGATACCCGCGGCCAGCCTGGTGGCGATTACCATTATCCTCGCGGCAATCGGTTTGCCCGCCGAGGGAATCGGCTTGATCCTGGCCGTTGATCGCATCCTGGATATGACCCGTACGGCCGTAAACACCTTCGGGGATTCCTGTGGCGCGGTCATCATCGGACGCCTGGAAGGCGAGAAGGGGATACTGCAGGGGGACAACGACCAAGTCGGGCGGGGGGTTGAAGCGGCACCGGAGCGTGCTTGAGCAGGCCTTGAAACCGATCACCGCAGAGACGCGGAGGCGCAGAGGGAACAGTTTGGCGGGTACTCTCTGCTCCTCCTGTTTCCAATCAAAATACCCAGCGCTCTCTGCGCCTCTGCGGTGCAATCGGGGTTTAGTGCATCCTGTTCAGTTGCCGGGCGATGATGTCGTGGTTGAGCCATAGCACCGGAGCGTGAGGGTTAGAGGCCTCATGGAAGATGAGCGGGCCGGTCCCCTCGAGGACCAGCGAGCTGAGGTGATCAGTAATGAGCGCCTTCCGATCCTTGTGCAGTCTCGTGATTTCCTCCGACGTGCCGACCATCACCTCAGCCAGCTCCGCCGTGTTGTCCATCGGCCAGGCGTCGAAATTTCGGAATCGGGCGATGGTGGGGTCGCTGTTGTAGGCCTCGATCTTGTCCAGAATCTCCTGGAGCTGTACTTCCTCCTTGAGCAGTTCCTGGCACACCGTCCACTGCTCCTTCGCCCAGGCGCCGTCATTCTCGCGCTCGAGTGCCTTGAGCAGTGGAAACAGCGATAACTCCACGCCGACGAAGATGTCGCTCGAGTTGGTGCGGATCTCCGGGCAGTTGAATACGGTGGCCTTGACACCCTGCTGCCAGGCCGCTTCGGCGTGATCCTCGAGGCGCATTTTGGCATAGCCCTGGGTGTAGCTCGTATAGGTTTGCCACTGGTATTCGCCGCCAATCAGGATTTCGGTGCCGTGATAGCCATAGGCGGTGTAACGCGCTTCACCGCCGGTCTCCGCCAGACGTTTGCGAATGCGGGTGCTACCCTCGATGAGATACTCGAAAGTATTGGCGGTCACTTCGTCGAAATTCATCAGGATCATCTTGCCGAGATCACTGTCGAGGAGGGCTCGCGAGGAGAGGAAGCGATCACCGCGACCTTTGTAGATCCGGTTGGCGATGGCCAGGAAGACCTTGGTCTTGGGGATACCACCTGCCATGGTATGGGCGAAAAACACATTGGCGCCGTCGGGGATCAATCCGTCCAGTTCCTCCATCACCGTTGCCAGCGACGATCTGAATCGCTGTGTTCCCATCTCGCGGCAGCGCTCGATATGGGCCCAGTCCAGCTTCGCCTCCTGCCAGTTGGAGAGCTTTAGTTGCGCCAGCATGTCGGTTGGTGTCGGTGTTGCCTCGGGCGCATCCAGATCGAAGCCGGCCATCAGCGGGATATTGATGATGTGCCCGCCCAGATTGGCTTCGGCCTCCTTCAGTTCCTCGTCGGTGAGCGGGCGCAGCTGGTTTTCGTCATCCCGGCGTCCGACAGTGATGCCGAGAATGGTCATCCCGGCCTTGCGAGCCTCATCGATAAGACCATTGGCGTAGCCACGACCAAACAATTCGCCGAACAGGACGAAGACGTCGCCGGGCCGGAAAATGTTCTCGGTGGGCATTTCACGAAGTGGCGTAAGTGCGGACATAGGCAATTCAGTCAGTTTTTTGCGTTGTTTTAGACATCCAATCCCTTAGCCTCATGATTTCTGCTTCGGGAGAGGCAAGCGAGGCCGCCCACAGGCGTCCTTTCCCAATCGATCTTTATATCAAAGTCGGCATTTCCAAGACACTTGCCCGCGTCACAGACCGGAGGTTTTCGGGGTGGATCGGACCCGGGCCATTGAAAAACACCGGCAGACCCGCTCCACGGAACATACGGCGGCCGACCTTGCCTAATGCTTGGATGCTACAGGAGCTGATTTGGTGATCGATATCGAAGTCTGCGCGCTGAGTACCGTCCCGGTGTATGGGTCTCGCGAGGCCCCGGGCGATGGGCCGGTTGCTACCCATGCCGGCGATCAGGGCACGTCTACCGTGCAAGAAGCCCATTGGCGAAATTCCTGTTGTTCTGTTTCTCTATACTGACTATCGTGTTCGACGGACCAGCAAGTGCCGGCCCTGCCCCCTCGAAGCCGACAATGATACAACCGATAACGACAAAAAACGAGCGCTTGGGTGTCGGGCGGGCACACGCACATTTGGGAATATAAACGGCTGATGTTTCGGATTTTTTTGTTGCTGATGGGTCTTTCTCTGGCACTTTCCGGAGTCCCTGTTGCGCATGCAGCGGGCGCTTTGGCACTCGGCTATGAGCCCAAGTACCCGGAAGGATTCGAACACTTCGATTACGTCAATCCGAATGCACCCCGGGGAGGTCACCTCACGCTCTCCGCGCTCGGCAATTTCAGTAGCCTCAATCCTTTCCTGCTGCGGGGCACCGGAGCGGCGGGGCTCGATCCGCTGGTATTCGAGACATTGATGGATTCCAGTCTGGATGAGCCGTTTAGCCAATACGGGCTGTTGGCGGAGGATGCGGAACTGGCGGAGGACCGCCTGTCGATTACCTACCGGATTAACCCCGATGCCCGGTTTTCGGACGGTTCGCCTGTCACGGCACAGGATGTGAAGTTCTCTTTCGATACCCTCAAGAGTTCCCAGGCCCATCCGCAATTCCGGATTTACTGGTCCGACATCGAGCGCGCGGTCGTGCTCGGCGAGCGCACCCTCCGTTTCGAATTCGCACAGGTCAATCCCGAACTCCACATGATCGCCGGCCAGATCCCGGTTTTCTCGGAACGTTGGGTGGGCGATCGATCCTTCGATGAGGTGGTACTGGATGAACCGGTGGCCAGCGGACCCTATCGAGTAGAGAGCTATGATCTGGGCAAAAGTATCACCTACCGGCGCAAGCCCGATTATTGGGCCAGCAACCTCGGCGTCCGGCGCGGCATGTTCAATTTCGAGCGGGTGACGTTCCGTTATTATCGTGACAGTACGGTGCAGCTGGAGGCGTTCAAGGCGGGTGAGTTCGACTTCAACCTGGTGAACAACTCCAAGCAGTGGGCACGGGACTATACCGGGTCCAAATTCGAGAATGGTCCCATACAGAAGACCACTTTCGATCACCAGAACAATCTCGGTATGCAGGGTTTTGCGTTCAACCTGCGCCGCCCGATCTTCCAGGACAAGCGGGTTCGCCGCGCCATTACGCTCGCTTTCGATTTCGAATGGGCCAATCGCAACCTCTTCTACGACCAGTATGAACGCTGCGACAGTTACTTCAGCAACTCCGAGCTGGCAGCGACGGGACTGCCGAGCGGCGACGAACTGGCGCTGCTGGAGCTTTATCGCGACCAACTCTCTCCCGAAATCTTTACCAAGGAGTGGGAACCGCCGAGCGTCGAACCACACGGACTGCGGAAGAATCTGATAGAGGCGCAGCGCCTGCTCAATGAAGCCGGCTGGCACTACCGCGACGGCGCCCTTCGCAATGCCGACGGTAGGCCATTTCAGATCGATCTCATGCTGTTCCAGAAAGGTTTTCTGCGGATTGCCGCGCCGTTTGCAAGAAACCTGGCGAAACTTGGCATCGAAATGAAATATCGCACGGTTGACGCGGCGCTCTATGAACGCCGTGCCAAAAGCTTCGATTTCGACATGATGGTGGCCTCGTTTGGTCAGTCGCAATCGCCGGGAAATGAGCTGATCGGGACGTTTCACTCCCAATCGGCCGATCAGGAAGGCTCCCGTAATCTCATGGGGATCCAGGACCCGGTCGTGGATGCCTTGGTCGAAAAGGTGGTGTTTGCCCCTGACCGCGACGCGCTGGTCACGGCGGTGCATGCGCTCGATCGGGTCCTGCTGAATGGGGAATACCTGGTCCCCAACTGGTATATCGCGGAGCACCGGGTAGCCTTCAGAAAGCGGCTGGCACATCCGGATACGCTGCCGCTCTACTACAATGCCACCGATTGGGCCCTTGAGACCTGGTGGCTGCCCGAACAACCAACGGAAACGGGTTCCTGATGGCGGCCTATATCCTCAAACGCCTACTGTTGATGCTGCCGACCCTGTTCGGGGTCATGCTCATTACCTTTGTGGTGATTCAGTTCGTGCCGGGGGGGCCCGTGGAGCAGCTGGTTCACCAGCTTCAGGGGCAAGCCGGGGGAGGTGAAGCGGCCGCCGGGACGCAGGGGCTCTACCGGGGTGCCCAGGGTCTCGATCAGCAACGCATTGCGGAACTCCAGGAACTCTACGGATTCGACAAACCCCCCTGGGAGCGTTTTGTCGTCATGATGGGCAATTACCTGACGTTCGATTTCGGTAACAGCTTTTTTCATCCACAGTCGGTTATCGACCTGATCATTTCCAAGCTGCCGGTTTCCATTAGCCTCGGTCTGTGGACCTTCATTCTCACCTATTCGATCTGCATCCCGCTGGGCATCGCCAAGGCGGTGCGCGATGGGACATCCTTCGACGTGATCACCAGCACGATCATTCTCATCGGTTATGCCATTCCCGGCTTCGTGCTGGGCATCGCCCTGTTGGTACTGCTCGGAGGCGGGAGTTTCCTGGACCTGTTCCCCCTGCGCGGTTTGGTGTCCGACAACTGGAGTGAACTACCCTGGTGGCAGCAGATCCTCGACTACCTGTGGCATATGGTGCTTCCGATTACCTCGTTGGTGGTAGGCAGTTTCGCCATCATGACGATGTTGACCAAGAACAGCTTCCTGGAGGAGATCCGAAAGCAGTATGTGCTGACTGCCCGTTCCAAGGGGCTCGCCGAACGCACCGTGCTCTACAAGCATGTCTTCCGGAACGCTACCATCCCCCTTGTGACCAATTTTCCTGCGGCGTTTATCGGTGCTTTTTTTACCGGAAGTCTGCTTATCGAGACCATCTTTTCCCTGGACGGTCTTGGCCTGCTCTCCTATGAGTCGGTCCTGAAGCGTGACTACCCGGTGGTGCTCGGTACGCTCTTTCTGTTCACGCTGATGGGGCTGATTGCCAAACTGCTGACCGATATCGCCTACGTGGTGATCGACCCGCGAATCCAGTTCGAGTCCATGCGATGACTGCACGCCCCTCCACTCAGACACGCCCGCCAAACGGCAGCAGTCGGTATGAAGGCGGTGCTGCCGTGCGCAGTAATGGACCGAGTCCGGCGATGCGGGGGCCTTATGCGCGGGCTTGGCGGCGCTTCAGGAACAACCGGCGCGGATATTACAGTCTCTGGCTATTCGTTGTTCTGTTCGGGCTGAGTCTGTTTGCCGAGTTCCTATCCAACGACACGCCACTGGTCGTGCACTATCAGGATGCCTACTACTTCCCGGTCTTCCAAACCTACCCGGAGACCACCTTTGGTGGTGATTTTCCGACCGAAGCCGATTACCTGGACCCCTACATCAAGGAAAAGATCACTCGTGGGGAGAACTGGGCGATCTATCCACCGAACCCTTACAGCTACGATACGATCAGTTACTGGGCCGACAATCCCAATCCGGCAGCTCCATCGGAGCAGAACCTGCTGGGAACCGATGACCGTGGGCGGGATGTGCTGGCGAGGCTTTTCTACGGGTTTCGGCTATCGGTGATCTTTGCCCTGGCGCTGACCGCCATCGGTACTTTCATCGGTATGGTGGCCGGTGCACTGCAGGGGTATTTCGGCGGCAAGGTGGACCTGTTTGCTCAGCGCTTCGTCGAAGTTTGGGGCTCCATGCCCGAACTCTACCTGTTGATTATCTTCGCCTCGATCTTCGAGCCCAGTCTGCTGCTCCTGATCGTCCTACTTTCGCTGTTCGGGTGGATGGGGCTGGCCGATTATGTGAGGGCCGAATTCCTCAAGGGGCGCAACATGGATTACGTGCGGGCCGCCCAGGCGCTCGGCGTCCCCAATCGATCCATCATGGTTCGGCACCTGATGCCCAATGCCATGACGCCGGTGATCACTTTCCTCCCGTTTCGGATCAGCGGTGCCATCCTGGCGCTGACCAGCCTCGACTTTTTAGGCCTCGGCGTGCCTCCCACCACACCGAGTCTGGGCGAGTTGCTGTCCCAGGGTAAGGACAACATTGATGCCTGGTGGCTCTCTCTCAGTACGTTTATCGTGCTGGTGGGCACGCTGATGCTGCTGATATTCATCGGTGAGGCGATTCGCGAGGCGCTGGATCCGCGGCGTGGGTAACTGCAACGAACCGCAAGGCTTCCGCTCCTGCTCACGCCCCTCACCTACATCCATGTAGGTGAAGGCGCAAAGAGCGCAAAGAAGGGATTAAAGATTGCGTAAGTACCAAGAGCTTGTTCTCAATAGCCGTCTCGAGCCGGTGCGATTCCGTAACAGGAAACCGCACTGGCGCTTGACCGGGATTGATCTGCCCTGGAGAAGGAGCCGTTATCACCTTTGCGCTCTTTGCGCCTTTGCGGTTAATCGACTATGAGCCAATTGTTGGAAATCGAAAACCTGTCCGTCGCCTTCGGCGTTCCCGGGGAGCGCAATGAGGTGGTGCACGGCGTGAGCTTCTCCGTTGGTGAAGGGGAGAAGGTGGCGCTGGTCGGCGAGTCGGGATCGGGAAAATCCGTGACCGCGCTGTCCGTGCTGCGTCTGCATGATACGAGCCAGAGCGATTACCCGACCGGCCGGATTCTTTTTCAAGGGCGGGATCTGTTGAAGGCCCCTCAAAAAGCGATTCGCGGTGTGCGCGGCCGGGATGTGGCAATGATCTTTCAGGAACCGATGACCTCCCTCAATCCGGTCTATACCATTGGTGATCAGCTAATGGAACCGGTCATGATCCATGAGGGACTCGACCCTGCCAGGGCCAAAAACCGTATGCTTGAACTCCTTGATATGGTGGGTATCCCGGAACCCGAGAAGCGCTTCGATGCCTTTCCCCATATGCTCTCGGGGGGGCAGCGGCAGCGTGTCATGATAGCCATGGCTTTGGCTTGCCGGCCCAAACTACTCATCGCCGATGAACCGACCACGGCTCTCGATGTGACGATCCAGAAGCAGATACTCGAGTTGCTGAATCGCCTCCAGCGGGAGTTCGGCATGGCAATACTGTTGATCACCCATGACCTGAACATGGTGCGCCATTTCGCACAGCGTGTCTGTGTCATGCAAAATGGCGGACTGGTGGAGCAGGCGGGGGTGGCCGAGTTGTTCGAGAAACCGAAACACCCCTATACTCGCCACCTTTTGGCCAGTGAGCCGGAACCGTTGCTGGCCGGCGAAGACCGAAGTGCGCTGGCGGCCAACTCGCCCGTGATGTCGGGTGACAGCGTGCGCTGCTTTTTCCCCATCAAGTCGGGCTTTTTTCGCAGGCAGGTCGGCGAGGTGCGTGCGGTCGATGATGTTACCCTCGCCATCCGACCGGGTGAAACCCTCGGCATCGTGGGTGAGTCGGGGTCTGGCAAGTCAACGCTCGGGATGTGTCTGCTGCGGCTGCAGAGCTGCGAAGGTGAAATTCGTTTCAAAGGGAAACGGTTGGATCCACTCAACGGTCGCCAGTTGCGTCCTTTGCGGCGCAATTTTCAGGTCGTGTTTCAGGACCCCTATTCGTCACTGTCGCCGCGCATGACCGTCGCACGGATCCTGGATGAGGGGCTGCGGCTCCACTTTCCCGATCTTTCCAGGGACGAGCGGCGCCGGCGCGCTATCAAGGTAATGGGGGAGGTTGGGCTCGAGGAGTCGATGCTGGATCGCTATCCCCATGAATTTTCCGGAGGGCAGCGCCAGCGGATTGCCGTGGCCCGAGCGGTCGTCCTGGAGCCGGAGCTATTGGTTCTCGACGAGCCCACCAGCGCACTGGATGTTTCGGTACAGAAGCAGGTACTGGAGCTTTTGCGTGACCTGCAGCGCCGTAGACGGATGAGTTATCTGTTTATTTCCCATGACCTGCGTGTAATCAGAGCCGTAGCCCATCGTGTTATGGTGATGCGCGAGGGGCGTGTTGTGGAGGAGGGGGAGACCGGGGCGGTCTTTGATCATCCGCATCACGAGTATACCCGGACTCTGCTGGATGCTGCGTTGTTGCAGGACATCGGCTAGAGTCTGGTTGCTGTTTGTACTGGAAAATTCATGAATTCATGGGAATAATGACCCATTTGGTGGGCGTGAAGTGATGGAAGAAGGTAAAAAAGATGTCGAGCTGGTCCGCTGCCTCTATTGCGGACGGGATATCCCCGATAATCACCCCAACTGCATGCATTGCGGAGCTCCATCGCACTTTCAGAAGCGGGGCCGTCTCGACGTGCAGAAAAAATTCATCATCTACTTCATTATTCTGACCATCAGCGTACTCCTGCTCGCCTTCCTACTGCCACGATAGGCAAAAGATGGTTGCCCATGATGTCCACCAGCGACAGACTTTGGCCACTAGCCACTAGCCACTAGCCACTAGCCACTAGCACTAGCCACTAGCCACTAGCCACTAGCCACTAGCCACTAGATACTGTCCGCCTGCCGGGTGACGTCCACATATAAGGTGAGGCTCTGTCCCGGCTGAAGGTATTTCTTTCCCTGCAGGTTATTCCAGCGCTTGAGGTTATCGACGCTCACGCGAAAACGTTGGGAAATACGGGAAAGTGAATCGCCACTGCGCACGGTGTAACCAATGCGCTGACGGGTGCTTTTTTCAAATGGATGGGAAAAATTGACCGGGTTGGAGCTTGACGCCTGCTGCCCTTTGTTCCGGGTCCAGAGCATCAGGGTCTGTCCGGGGCGCAATATATCCCGTGGAGCCATACCGTTCCATTTGGCAAGGGTGCCGACGCTTACCTGGTAACTGCGTGCTATCTCCCACAGCGTATCCCCTTGGCGAACCCGGTACTCGATCTTCTCACCGTCGCGATTCTTGTCCTGAAGTTTTGCAAGGCGCTGGTCGGCGCTAAGGTTATAGCGTTTCAGGTCCTTCCGGGCAACGGGAATGATCAGGGACCGGCCTGCGCGAATGGCGTGGCCGCTGATGTCATTGACCTGCTGTATCAGGCTCACCGTGGTTTTGTAGTGTTCGGCGATTTTGCCGAGGCTTTCGCCGGAGCGTATCCGATGGCGCGTCCAGGTGAGTCGCTGGTCGGCGGGATATTCCTCCAGCTGTGTCTTGAACCTTTCGGCCTTTTCCAGGGGCAAAAGTAGCTTGTGGGGACCGTCGGGCGCTGTTGCCCAGCGGTTGAATCCAGGGTTGTAGCGATAGATGTCTTCTATGGGAAGCTCCGCCAGTTCCGCCACCAGGTCAAGGTCGATTTGGGAACCGAGGTCCACCCGGGCGAGATAGGGTGCATTGGAAATAGGCTTCAGCGTCACACCATGCTTTTCCGGTTCCGCTACTATACGGCTGATGGCGAGGAGTCGTGGTACATAGCCTTGCGTCTCACGTGGCAGCTTGAGAGAAAAAAAGTCGATCGGCTTGCCTTGCTGCCGATTGCGGCGGATGGCCTTTCCCACAGTGCCTTCACCGGAGTTGTAAGCCGCCAGGGCCAATAGCCAATCGCCATCGAACTTTTGGTGGAGGAATTCCAGATAGTCCAGTGCGGCGCGGGTGGCCTCGGCCACATCACGGCGACCGTCATACCACCAATTCTGTTGTAGGCCGAAACGGCGCCCGGTAGCGGGGACGAACTGCCACAATCCTGCTGCCCGGCCGTGAGAATAGGCGAATGGCTGGAACGCACTCTCCACCACCGGCAGCAAGGCGATCTCCGTGGGCATCTCCCGCTCTTCGATGAGCGCGACCACCATGTGAAGATAGGGCTCGGCACGTTCGGCTACCCGGTCCAGATAACTCTGGTGGCTGGCATACCAGGCGACGTCCTCATCGATGTGGGCGTGATCGACCTCGGGGAGTCTGTAGCCGCTGCGCAGGTGATCCCAAAGATTCTCGGGAGGTCGGGGAGGCTCTGTCGGACGTTGATCGAGTGATGCAACCGAATCCAGAGCCACCGGCATCGGGTCGGGCGCCACCGGCTCGGGCGTCGAGGCCGCTACCGGATTAACGTCGGATTGTGGTTCCGGTGAGTCCGTAATCGCCTGCTGGGGAAGGCAGCCCGAAAATGTGAGGGGTAGCCAGGTGAGGGACAGGATACGCAGGAATTTATTGGTAGGCTTTGGCATGGCGAAATAGTAAAGAGGCCCCTTTGCGGACGCAACCCCGAGTTGATTGGGCCATTATGGCGGTTAGGAAAACTATACTGCAGGATAGGCTGAAGTGTGACTGTGAAACCTATCACCTAGTCGAGAGTATCTTTCCAGTATCGGACCACGGTGAAAACCTCGGCGCCCGGTGTGAGCGGGCGGCCGGCAAAGCGTTCCGCGGACGCTTTCAGGTTCGGATTGTTATAGCGAAGGAAAGGATTGGTCATCCGCTCGAGCCCCAAGGCTGATGGGACCGTCGGTTTGCCTTGATCGCGCAGATTTTGGGCTTCCGCCTGGCGGTTCCGGATATCGGGGTTGTCCGGTTCCGCTATCCGGGCGAAAGCGAGATTGGCCAGGGTATATTCGTGGGCACAGTAGACGAGGGTATCGTCCGGCAGGGCGGCGATCTTTTCGAGGGAGGCGTGCATCTGTTGCGGGGTGCCCTCGAACAGCTTGCCGCAGCCGCCCGTGAACAGCGTATCGCCGCTGAACAGAAAGCCCTCACCGTGGTAACAGGCATGAAAACAGGTGTGACCCGGGGTATCCAGGACTTGCAGAGTAAGGCCTTCACCCAAACGGATGATATCGCCCTCGCTTACCCGGTGGTCGATTGTCGTGATACGCTCGTCTGGTGGGCCGTAAACCGGTGCCGGATAACGATCAACAAGGTCTTGAATACCGCCGGTGTGGTCGCCATGCAGGTGGGTGACGAGAATGGCCGATAGCTCAAGGCCATCGCGCTCCAGTGCCTCGATCACCGGATCGGCGTCGCCCGGGTCCACCACGGCGACACGGAGGCTGCCGGAAGCACCGATAAACCAGATATAATTGTCTTCAAAGGCGGGAATGCCTCGTATTGAAATTGCCATACGGCGGATGGTGGCAGTGGAACCGAAGCCGGTCAACTCTTCGATCCTGGAAAAACCGGGCAGTTACGGACGGTGTGCCGTGAGCACAGGTCAGTCCGCGAGATACGTTGAATCGGCCTTGGCAGCAGGCCATGGGCTTCGTTACGCTCTAGGGGCCTGTCCGAGACGTTTGGTGGTGAATGGTTCTAAACGTCCAGCATGAGAAATCGGCTTATCGAAAACCAATCTACCCCGGACCCTGTCGCCTGGCAGGAACTGCGCGACTGGTATGACACATCGCTCGGCAAGCTGTTGCTCAAGCAGGAGCAAGCGGTACTGGATATGGTGTTGTCAAACCTGTTCGGCTACCACCTGCTGCAGGTGGGGCGGCCGAATTCGGCGGACCTGACCCGCTCCAGTCGTATAACGCATCGCATGGAACTGGATCTCGATCCGAATACAAAGGTGGAACCCCCCCGTGGGGTCGAACGCTGTATCGCCGAACACCACCACCTGCCGATGCTTTCCGATAGCCTCGACCTTGTGCTTTTGCCGCATGCGCTCGAGTTGAGTGCCGAACCTCATCAGGTGTTGCGGGAGGTGGAACGAACGCTGATCCCGGAGGGACACGTCGTTATCCTCGGCTTCAATCCGCTGAGCATGTGGGGGATTCGCCGCGCCGCCAGCCGTTGGCGCGGCCGTTTGCCCTGGTGTTCCCATTTCTATACGCCGACCCGGGTGAAGGACTGGCTGGCACTACTCGGCTTTGATACCGTAGTGGCTCGCGGTTATTTTTTTCGTCCCCCTTTTTCGCAGCAAGGCCTGATGGAGCGCCTTCAGTTCGTTGAGCGAGCTGGCGGACGCGCTGGTCTGATGCTGGCCGGTGCTTATGCATTGGTGGCGAAAAAACGCGTAACGACACTTACACCGATCCGGCCTCGCTGGCGGCCGCGCCGTGCATTGGTCCCCAATGGATTGGCCAAGCCGAGTGTGAATAATTCCCGATAAACCGCTTTCGGCCATAAAGGGTAGTAGTCCCTCGCGATGGCGCCGTCCTTGATGAAAACTGGAAACAACCGATTTTGATGAAAGTCGACTGCGACGATAACGAACTCGTGGAGATATATACCGATGGAGCCTGCCGTGGAAATCCCGGCCCGGGAGGCTGGGGAGTGGTTATGCGCTACCGCGGGAAGGAAAAAGAGCTCTTCGGTGGTGAAGCCGAAACGACGAACAATCGTATGGAGCTTGCTGCGGCTATCGCCGGACTTCGCGCGTTGAAGCGGGCGTGCCGGGTCAAGCTGACCACCGACTCCCAGTACGTCATGAAAGGGATCACCGAATGGATGCCGAACTGGAAGATCCGCGGGTGGCTTACGGCCGGCAAGAAACCGGTCAAAAACGTGGATCTGTGGAAACAACTGGATGAAGCCCTGATTGCGCATGAAGTCGAATGGGAGTGGGTCAGGGGACATACGGGCCATCCAGAGAACGAACGGGCGGACCAATTGGCCAATCGCGGCATCGATGAGCTGGTACTCGGCAAGAAGTGACCCTTTGCGTCTTTGCGTTTTTTAGGTAAATGGGGGCAGATACATGCGACAGATTGTTCTCGATACAGAAACCACCGGCCTGGAGTACCGTGATGGCCACCGTATTATCGAAGTCGGCTGTGTCGAATTGCTCAATCGCCGGCTAACCGGCAATAACTACCATGTCTACCTGCAGCCTGATCGGTTGATCGACAGCGGGGCCATGGAAGTGCATGGCATTACCAATGAGTTTCTTGCCGACAAACCCCGTTTCGAGGATATCGTCGAAGATTTTTTGGCCTACATCCAGGGTGCGGAACTGGTTATTCACAATGCGCCGTTTGATGTCGGTTTCATCAACAACGAGTTGACGCTGCTTGGCCGTAAATCGGGAAGCATAGGAAAACTCTGCAGCGTACTGGATACGCTGTTTCTGGCGCGTCGGCTCCACCCCGGTCAGAAGAACAATCTCGATGCCCTCTGTAAACGTTATGGTGTCGACAACACGCGCCGTGATCTGCACGGGGCGCTTCTTGATGCGGAAATCCTGGCCGACGTTTACCTGGGAATGACCGGTGGGCAGACGGCGTTGTCACTGGGCAGTGGAACGACCGGTACCGACTCCTCAACCGAAGTTGGAATTCGTCGGATTACTGCCGAGCGGCCCCCCCTTAAGGTGGTGCGGGCGACGGATGTCGAACTCAGCGCCCACCAGGCCGCTCTCACGGCGGTGGAAAAGGCCGGCGGCACCTGTGTCTGGAAAGAGCTGGAGCAGTAACCGGACCTTCTCCCTCGCTATTCCTGCGCAGCCCGCCTGGCCTTGGCTCGTTAGCGCGGCTCTGAGTGCCACACTGTTTGCTGCCTGGACCACAGCTTCTCGGGCCAGGCTCCCGGGTGCTTCGGCATTCCCCCGGAAGAGCCCAGTTAAAGCTGAACCCGTGCCTCGAACTCTTATCGGTACAGATATGCCGGTTCAGTGCAGAAAGACCTGATCCAACGATTTTTGTAACTGCTCACTCCCCCGTCATTCCCGCGGAGGCGGGAATCCAGAGAGCAG
>NZ_JAENYR010000155.1 GCF_016841685.1 Thiohalomonas denitrificans | reverse complement strand
AAGGTTCGTCACCGATTCGGGCCTGCGCAGCAGGGGGTACGGCTCGCAATGACGGTCTAGATGTTCTTCACTGATTAGGGCCTATTTCGCAAAGGTTTCGCCGTTGTAGCCCCACATGTGCCGTTCGGCATCGGCAAATTCGATAAAGATACGCTCGCGGGCGATGCCCAGTGTCTTCTCGATGAGGCTGCATAAGCTTTCCGACAGTTCGGCCGTGCGCTCTTGCGGCAGGCCGATGCTTTTCAGTTCCATGTAGACGCAGGGTGCATGGTCGCCCCCGAAGACCATGGGGGTCTCATCTTCCAGAGCCACCATAACCAGGCGTTCCGGCTTACCCAGGGCCTCGGCTACTGTCTGCGAGGCAATGGCAAGGAACTCTCCCTTTTGGGTGGCAGGGAGGGCCTTGTTGGTCTGCACCATCAGGTAAGGCATGGCTGACTCCGTTGGTTAAGGATTGCAGTACTTTTCGAGCTGTTCCCGGGTGCTTTCGAGGCGTTTGACACGATCCTCTTCGGTGATGACTACCAGTTCGCCATTTTCCATGACGCGTCGGGCGGTCTGGAAAAGCTTGAGGTTCTTTTGTGCCGCTTCACAGTTGCGCCGGTAAAGCTGTTCCCGTTCGGCCTGCTGTTCGGGGGTGAGCTCCGGTTTTTGGGCGCTCTCTTCACCCTCGGGTTGGGCGGTATCGTCCTGTGCCGGTTCTTCGGCCTGTTGTGGCCTGACCTTCGGCGGTGCCGCGATCTCCTGCGCCTGTCGTCCCTCTGGCGGTATCTGGGAATAGTGTGTATTGCCCTGGTTATCGGTCCATTTGTACATTTTTGCTACTGCCGGTGCCGCCAGCACAAGACAGATTGCGGCAATCAGGGTGCGATAAGCGTTGCTTCTTGTCATAATGTTCTCCGCCGACAGATCTCCCCTTATTATGGGGATCCGGTTAGTCCGGTGAAAGTGCCGCTGTGAACGGGACGATATCCCGGCACCCGCACCCAATTCAGGCATTACTTGACCTGCCGTGGGAATCTCAGTAGGTTTTCTGTTTCTAATATAGATTCCGTAACCCGCCCGTTTTTACGGGCATTTTTGCTATCTGGAGCGCAATACGTGGAGCTGACCGGTGCTGAAATCCTCGTTCGCTTCCTGAAAGACGAAGGCGTTGAACACGTTTTCGGCTATCCGGGAGGTGCCGTCCTGCACATTTACGATGCGATATTCCAGCAGGATGATGTAAAGCATGTACTGGTACGCCACGAGCAGGCGGCCACCCACGCCGCCGATGGCTATGCCCGTTCCACCGGCAAACCCGGTGTGGTGCTGGTCACCTCGGGCCCGGGTGCTACCAATGCCGTGACCGGCATTGCCACCGCCTACATGGACTCGATCCCCATGGTGGTGCTTACCGGTCAGGTGAACAGCGCCCTCATCGGCAACGACGCCTTTCAGGAGGTGGATGCGGTAGGGATCACCCGTCCGTGTGTAAAGCACAACTTTCTGGTGAAGGATGTGGCCGATCTGGCCTCGACTCTGAAGAAGGCCTTCTATATCGCAACCACCGGCCGGCCGGGACCGGTGGTGGTGGATATTCCCAAAGACATCACTGCCCTTCGGACAAAGTACACCCATCCCAAGAAGGCACATCTCCGCTCCTACAACCCGGTGGTGAAAGGGCATACGGGCCAGATTAAGCGGGCGGTGAACCTGATGCTCTCGGCCAAACGGCCGCTCATCTACAGCGGCGGCGGGGTGATTCTGGACAATGCCTCGAAAACGCTGACCGATTTTGCCAAGCTGCTCGGCTTTCCGGTGACCAACACGTCCATGGGACTCGGGGGCTACCCGGCCACCGACAAACAGTTCCTCGGCATGCTGGGTATGCACGGCACCTACGAGGCCAACCTGTCGGTCTCCCATTGCGATCTGCTGATTGCCATTGGCGCCCGCTTCGATGACCGGGTGACCGGCAATATCGCCAAATTTGCGCCGCACGCGAAGATCATCCACGTGGATATCGACCCGGCTTCCATCTCGAAGAACGTCAAGGTCGATGTGCCTATCGTGGGCAGCGTATCCAATGTGCTGAAGGACATGAACAAACTGGTGAAGGAGGCGGGTAAGGCGCCTGATGGCAAGGCGCTGGCCAAGTGGTGGGAGCAGATCGAGGAGTGGCGCAGCAAGGAGTGCCTGAAATACGACCAGAAAAGCGATGTCATCAAGCCGCAGTATGTCATTGATACGCTTTATGAGGTGACCAAGGGCGACGCTTTCGTGACGTCCGATGTGGGTCAACACCAGATGTGGGCGGCACAGTTTTACAAATTCGACAAACCGCGCCGCTGGATCAATTCCGGAGGCCTCGGCACCATGGGCTTCGGCATGCCTGCTGCAATGGGCGTACAGTTTGCCCATCCCAAGTCCAAGGTAGCCTGCATCACGGGTGAGGGCAGCATCCAGATGAATATCCAGGAACTGTCCACCTGCCTGCAGTACAGCCTGCCGATTAAGGTTGTCTGCCTCAATAACCGGTATCTCGGCATGGTGCGCCAATGGCAGGAGTTCTTCTATGATCGCCGCTACTCCCATTCCTATATGGAATCACTGCCGGACTTCGTGAAGCTGGCGGAGGCTTACGGGCACGTCGGTATGCAGATCGAGAAGCCCGAGGATGTAAAGCCCGCGCTCGAGGAGGCCTTTTCCAAGCACAAGAACCGGTTCGTGTTCCTGAACTTTATTACGGACCAGACGGAAAATGTCTACCCAATGGTGCCGGCCGGTGCCGGCCTCGAAGAAATGATTCTGGTCTAAAACCTGGAAGCCGCCGTTGACCGCGACACAGCCTCTGTAAACGCACTGGGAAAAAAAATGTTACCGTCCAAAGCTTTCATCAAGCGAGCGGGATCGCTACGCACCCGATTGGACCTCCGGCGCGCCCGCCTGGCGGCGTTGCGGACTCCGTCCCTGGAGTCCGCCTTCCAGGCCAGCCTGCGGCTGTCCCAATCCGCTCCCAGCGG
>NZ_JAENYR010000036.1 GCF_016841685.1 Thiohalomonas denitrificans | reverse complement strand
CTGCGGCTCGCAATGACGGCTAAAGGTTCGTCACTGATTCGGGTCTGCGGAGCGGTGGGTAGTGCTCGCAATGCCATCCCCGTTCTCTCGGGTCGCTTGGTGGATGCGCTTCGCTTATCCACCCTACGGGTGATTACCTCTTTCATTCCGCCTTCGTCGCTTGGGCTCCTCCTGAAGAACTTGCCCCCGCTGTCATTACGAGGAGCCCCGGCGACGAAGTAATCTGGTGTCCTAACAGCGAGATTGCCGTGCCGCTGAGGCTCCTCGCAATGACGGCTAAAGGTTCGTCACTGATTCGGGGCTGCAAGGCGGCGGGTACGGCTCGCAATGACAGACCCTGGCCGAGTCGGCTCAGGTCTTTTTATCGAACTGTATCGAACTGTAATCTAGGCAGTTCGACCGGCCGTCTTTCCCTCGTAAAGGGCCTCACCTGCCAGTGCGATGAGCCGGGCACGATTGTTCTCTCCCCGCCGCTCAGTGTCGGCAACGCCCACAACGGCGGTTAATGTAATCCCCTCGGGATGCGGTTCCAAGAGTGCGCAGCGGAATTTTTCAGCGGCCCTATCCTCGGCTTTCGTTAACGCCTTTCTGAGGTACGACTTCAGCACGGCTTACGCCACACTGGATCCATCTAATCCATCTACAATCAGGACCGCATAGCCGATCCGTTTCCCTCCGTCCTTATGCTGCCCAGGTCGGGACGCGCTCCATCCTGAACCAGAATGCTTCGCGTTAACTCACCTATTATCGGTACCGATTTCCCCGTAAATTCCGCCAAAATTTTTGTTATCTTCTGCTACTGTTGCATAGTGGTTCGTGAGTAGAAGAGGAGAAGCTGCCATGTCGGGAATCAGGAAAACAGAAGACATCGTCTGTCCCTCCTGCGGAACGCAGGGAACCGTCGGGCTGGGAATGGCGATGATAGGTGCACGCAGCGACTACCGGGAATTCCTTTGCGCCGGCTGCAGGGCGCGCGTGCCATTCCAGGCCAGCCGCGCTATTATCGAAGTCGCATGGCTGCCCCCGACATCCGGGGAAGAATTCACTGAAACCTCCGCCCCTCAGTAAGTTTCCCGGCAGGCCGCCGGTGCGCGGTGCCAAGTTGCGTGGAAATTACTGCAAGGGGGGGCAGAGAGCTATGAGAGCTGATCAACCTTTCCGATTAACGATCACGCCAGACGGCATCGACGCCTTCTGCGAACGACTACGTCGCTCCTCCGCGACTGCGCGCCGGGCGGTAGCAGGACTGGCCGCGCTGCAGACCTTCCTGGCGGAAACCGCCGGTTCGGGGGATAAGGCGTCAAGTACTTATCCTGCAATCAGGGATCGTATTGCAGGACACCTGGAAGCCGCCTCTCAGGCGGTTATCGATCAGGCTGCCAACTCTCTCGTGGAAGCCGTGCAACAACGGGATCCGGCCGCTGTTGCCGCTGTGCACCGGAACCTGTCCCGCAGCGGCTTCCATCAGGCACTGGGCCGGGCAGAGACATCGGGCTCGTTCGGAGCTGCCACCCCCGCGGCATGGGCGATCAAATGGTGCAGTGAGGCCGAAAGACGTGCGGAGGCCGCCAGCGGTTATCCGGATGCCTTCGACTTTTCCACTGCCGGGATTTCACTCGAGCAATACACCGCAATGCGCGATCTCTGCGAAAGCGGCAGATGAACGCCCAGGGCAGTCCGGCCGGCACAGCGGTTGGTTTGGATCCGGCCCGCCGCCGGTCCCGACTTCAGAGGACCGCGAGTGCCCCCTGACAACGGCGCTCGAGTTCTTCCGCCTTGCTTTCATCGATGAGCAGCTTCACCAGCTTCTTGCACTGGGCAGCCACATGGAGCAGTCCCTCTCGAGTCTCGGGCGCGGCATTAAGCTTCTGCACTACCTTGGTGGCGTCATCGCCCAGTACATCTTCCGCGATCAGTACCAGTTGATCACGAATAGCTGCGATATTGATATCCGATTCAAACACCTCGGGTGACATGCCGGCGATGCTGACAAATCCTCCTCGGGCCAACTCTACCAACCGGCCCTGCACATCCCAGTCCTGCCCCCCCTTTTCAGCCAGTTGTTCGACCGAAGAGCGTCCGTCCACCAGAATAAGGACATGACGCAATTCCTTGGCGAGGCCGAGGGTTCGCGATCGAAGCTCCTCTTCACCTTTGTCGGTTTTACGGACCGTTGCCGTTTTGTCCATCAATCCATTACCTCCTGGATCACGCGATAGAGCAGCTTGACGGTGATCAAGACGTAGATTGCCCCGAAGAAGAAGATGCAGGCGACAAGAAGCCGCAAGGCGCTTTCCGGCATGGAGTTGAAAAAGGGCGTACTGATATAACCCACCGCAAATAGCCCCACCAGCCACAACAGGGTGTCCCAGCTCTTGCCGACGATGCCGCCGGGAATGCTGCCCTTCAGATTGAACACCAGCCACAAACAGTAGCCCATGACAGCAATAGCAGCGAACGTAATTACTTGAGATACATCAAACGCGGGGTCCATGGGTCACTCCTTTGTTTTTTTGTGAACTGCATAACAGTTATATCACGGGAATTGTTTTAGCCATAGGGACTAGCAAAGTATAAATGCCAGGCCCCGAATTGCCAGATTTTCCCGCGCAGATCACGCCAAGCAATAAAAAACGCAGCTACTCACCCCCTCCGTCATTCCCTGTCACCCCCGCGCAGGCGGGGGGGGGAGGCGGGAATCCAGAGAACAGAAGCATGGCTCAAAATGGATCCCCGCCTACGCGGGGATGACGGATTTCCTGGGCCGTGCGCGATCACCCGGGCAAGCAGTTATTAAAAAACACAAAAAACCCGGCCGAAGCCGGGTGAATCCTAACGGGGATCAACGTTACTGATTTTGCTCCTGCCCCATTCCGCTGGACGGTGGCCGATCCTCAGGCCGCTGACGCTGCATCGACCGTTCAGGTCGAATTGCGCTTTCAAATGCGCTGAATTCAACCGGGTCCACATGGCCGTCATTATTGGTGTCCGCCTGTTCCCAGTCTTCGACGAGTCGCTCATGGCCTTCGGCTTCCTGTTCGCTCAGATAACCATCATCGTTTTCATCCAGTTCAGAAAACCGCGCGAGCTCTTGCGAATCGCGGGATTGCGGCTGCTGCGCCATTCCGGACTGCCGCCGGCTTGGCGATTGCGTTCCCTGCCGGGCCCGAACGTGGGCACTGTAACCGGCTTCAAAGGCACTGAATTCCGTTTCATCGATCTGGCCGTCGGAGTCGATATCGACCGCCAGCCATTTCTCCGCCAAGGGCCTGCTAAGTCCGGACTCCTGCCTGCCGATAAAGCCATCGCTGTCTGCATCCAGCGCTTCGAACGCAGCCAACTCTACGTCGGCAGCGGGCGTATCAGCGGCCACCGGCTGAGAGGTCTGCTGTTCCTGCCGGGCGGCATCCGCCAGACGCATATTTTCGGAGGAGACTTCGTTATAGATGGGTTCGGCTTTCAGCTCGCTGGCGGCCATGTTCATGATATTGCCGGACGGCTGCTCTGAACCGATCTGCTGCTGCTCGGTAGCGGCGTCTGTCACGCCCTGCTCCTGCCCGAGCATATAGGAAGGTACACCGAGTGATAGCCCCATAACCGCCGCTATCACAACGGTCAGTTTTTTCTGTTTCATAGCAAGCCTCCTTGCACCATCTGATCGGGCGTACGCTTACGAACCACCGTAGGAGGCAACAGGACAGCTGCCTATCCGGGAAATTGCGGACCAGGCAAAGAGAACCGGCTATCAATTGCCGGTGAGGCGACCCTCGGCTACTTTTTTCCCTCCGGAATGAATGGCAATGCCACCGTCTTCGAATACCAAATCCAGACAGGCCTGATTGCCTTTCAAGCGGCCGCTCAGCCACTCCCGGCAATACTGACCGCGCTCATTGACCCACCAGCGGCCCTTTGCCCCGGAGCTGTTGTGCAGAGTGCCGTCCTCTGCAAACTCAAGGGTGTAGGCAGAGCCTGTACGAAGATAGATCCCCTGAAGTACCTGCCCCTCAAGGAGTGAATGCACTTCACTCTGATCCCGCAGGTAGTCAGCACCGTGCACAGGGCTCAACCAGCCCAGCAGGACGAACCAGACAAAAACCGCGCGCATACCCGCCTCCATTTACCAGTTTTCCGCCAGCAGTTCGAAATGGGCCCGGAGATGATCGCAGGCCGGGCAGACCTCGGGAGCCTCTTCGGCTTCATGGAGATAGCCGCAGTTTCGACAGCGCCAGATAACCTTCCCGTTGCGCCTGAAGACCCGGCCCGCGTCAAGGTTCTCGGCAAGCATCCGATAACGGCGCTCGTGCTGCTTTTCAGCGATCGAAATCGCCTCGAAGACCGCGGCAATGTCGGAGACCCCCTCTTCCTCTGCCACCTGAGCACAGGCGGGATACATCTCCGCCCACTCGTAATTCTCTCCCTCAGCGGCTGCATAGAGATTTTCCAGGGTGTCGTCCATCTTCCCCGCCGGAAAGGAATAATTAATCTCCACCTCGCCACCTTCCAGAAACTTGAAGAAACGCTTGGCATGCTCCTTTTCCTGGTCAGCGGTTTCCTCGAAGATATGGCTGATCTGAACCAATCCCTCCTTGCGGGCCACGGCGGCGAAATAGGTATAGCGATTACGCGCCTGCGACTCACCCGCGAAAGCGGTCAGCAGGTTTTTCTCAGTCCGTGTCCCTTTGATGGTTCGGTTCATCGTATGACCTCTGTTACAGAATGGACACGACTATTTTCACCCGTAACCATTCCCCGGGTCTACAGCCCCCAAGGCGGGATGGACGCAGACGCGGGGTTACTGTGCAACGAACCGGTGGTACCATGAAAGCTTGTCCGAAAGACGCGCCGCCCTTCCCACAGAAATCATGAACAGCGAAACCCATCAGCTTGCCGATCTACTACTGGCCATCGAGGCAGAAATGCACTGTATCGGGTTGTGGGAGGCAAGCCCGCCTCCGGAAGAGGCGTTGTCGAGCCTCGCGCCCTTCTGCTATGACACGCTGAAATTCCACCAGTGGCTGCAGTGGGTCTTCATCCCCAAGACCAAAACGATTGTGGAGATTGGAGAAGACTGGCCATCCCGTTCCGATATCTTTCCGATCGCCGAGCACACCTTCCGGGAAGTCGATTGCGATACGGGAATGCTGCTGGTGTTGATCAAACAGTTCGATAACTTCATCAATCGCTGCTGAAGCCGACACACTCACCCGCATCAGTAGGCGATGAGCTTTTGGTCCTCCTCCGAAAACTCGCTCTCCAACCCCTCGCCATCCAGAGCAGTCATGGTGAAATACCACTGCCCCTGATCCAATTGCTCGATGACGTGGGCGGTGTTCCCCGGACCTACCTCGACGATTTCAGAGTATTCGCCGGATTGCTGGCCATAATGGATCCGGTATCCTGAAAGGTCCGTCAGTGCACTGCCATCGGTGCGGGTGGTCGGGGGCGTCCAGCTGATTGCCGCCGTGCCGTTGCCGATGCCATCGCCGATAACGGTGAGATCAAATGCCTCGAGAGCCGTCGTCAATACACCGTCCGTCACGCTAATCACCACTCCATTGGTTGTCCCCACATCGGTATAGTCCGGCGTCCCGCTCAGTGTCCCCGTTTTGTCATCCCACTGCGCCCAGGTCGGACGGTTTTCAATGCGGAAGAAGAGGTCATCCCCATCCGCGTCGGAGGCCGTGGGGGTGAATTGGTATTCGCTGTTCTCGGTCACTTCGGTGGATGGCGTGCCACTGATCTCCGGAGCACGGTTTACGGGATCAGGGTCAGCAACATCGGCCTCATCGGTTGCCGAATCGGAATCGGAGCTCTCCGGGTCTTGAACCTCGCCAGAAGCGGATTCCGTACCATCCGTACCATCGGTATCGGATGTGCCATCACCATCAAGACCGGCCGGTTCGGTCCCACTCCCATCTTCAGAGATCGGTTCACTGGGAACAGGATCCAGTGGCGTATCACCACCTCCACCGCAGGCCGACAAAACCACAGTCGTGCTCAAGACCACAAAAAGACCAAGCCAACGCAGGGAAAACATCCACACACCTCCGGAAATCGCCCTCCCTGGAGAATGATTGCGGCACTGCCCTTTGCCGTTTAAATGAGGTGGGCAGAATAAAAGTGTTGAGGGCTTTTCAATGTGCGTTCAGTCTCATCAGGTTAGGAGTTCTTATGATTTGCGATAGGGTTGGCGGCTCGGCTGGAACCCGTTCACATGCCCGACCCGAATTCACATCTGGACGGGCCCGGCAATCCAGCTACCAAAGGCTGGCGTTCAACGAATTACGAGCGGGGAGGGAAAATGGCCGACTTCGCGCCTCCCACATCAGAGCGCGTGGGCCGGAGTACTCTTCCAAATTCCCGTGCCGCCGTCAGTTTTTTTTCGTCATACCATCGAAGTTCAAACAGTGGAGGAATACCGCGGCGCGGGTACCAAGCATCACCATACCGGCCCGTCGACTGCGGTTGCTCCAGCTTTTCATGTAGGGCATCGCGGGCCCGGCAAGGCGCCATTAGAGGTGACAAGACTCTGGGAGCCTGTCCGAGCATAGCGACCGTCACGAGGGCAAGACTGATTGAGTCAGATTTTTCGCTCATTCGAGACGAATACGACTGCATGGACGCAGTCGGTAGAGTGAAGCAGGATGCCCGAGCCGAGTGGTTCTATTCAACGAAAATGAGCGGGAGATCTGGTCAAGCAGGCTTGGCCACACGACTCCATGGATGGAGGAGTTAGAGCGAAGCAGGAGGCCAGAGCCGAGTAGGTCAGTCTCTTCTCGGACAGGCTCCCAGGCACGATCAGTCCTGTTCCACCATTCGTATTTCTACGAGCACCAAACCGGACATTTTTGGGTGGATCGCCACCGAATCTCATCACGACCTGTTCGTGATACGTGGCCGTTTCTACCTCTTCCTTGCCTGCTTGTAAGCCAGTGCCACTGAACGTCGCCACAGATCGGCGGGCTGCGCCGGACTGCCGGCCCACACGCCTTTTTCATTGATACTCTTGGTAACCATCGACTGCCCGAGGACGGTGACCCCATCGGCAATATCAATGTGGTGAACCAGCCCGACCTGACCAGCCAGGGTGACGTGATTACCCAATTTCGTGCTGCCGGCGATGGCGACGTGCGATACCAGCAGGCAGTGTTCACCAACTTGCACGTTATGAGCCACGTGAACGAAATTATCGATTTTGGTGCCCCGCCCGACACGGGTCGACAAGAAGCGCCCGCGGTCCACGGTGGCATTAGCTCCAATCTCGACGTCATTATCGATAATCACTCCACCAATCTGAGGAATCTTCTTGTGCTCGCCATCTCGCAGCAGATAGCCGTAACCATCCCCGCCGATAACGACTCCCGGTTGTAAAATCACCCGATCACCGATGCTGCAGTGCTCTCGAATCGTTACATTCGGATGGATCAGGCAGTTTTCGCCGATCACGACGTGGTCCATGATGACGGTTCCGGCCAGAATCTCCGTGTGGTCCCCCACGCGGACGTGGCGACCGAGAATTACCCCCGGGCCAATCCGCACCGCCTCGCCCAGGTCGGCATGGTTGCCGATAACGGCGCCGGGATGGATCCTTTCATCCTGTAGCATGGGCGCCGGACGGAACCACTCCGCAATCTGCGCGATGGCGTACTCCGGGTCATCGCTGTAGAGATTGACCTTGCCCTCGACTACCATCCCCGGCTTGGTGATAAAGGCGTCAATCCGCGATCGGGCCGCCTGTTCCAGAAGCTTCGGGGATCCGATAAAGGAAAGGCGACCGGGAAGGTCGTCCGTCAACCCACAAAGCCCTTCTATGGTCAGGGCGGGGTCGCCCTCGACCTTCAGGCCAAAATGTTCACCAATTTCGGCTAACGTGTAGCTCATCCATTTACCCTGCTCTTTTTTTGCAATTCTTTTTGCTGGATCTGCGGTAGCCGGGCTCCTGGAACCTCGGCAGACGAATACCGGCTCAGGTCACTACGGTAAAGCGCTCAACAAGAGCCGCCGCCAGCCCACACGCCTAATGGCGCCTTCAGAGTCCCCGAGCGGCGTCAGGGCAAGGCGCAGCGCGCCATTCCCTTGTCAAGCGCTGCAACGCCGCACCGGCGTCGCTCGGGGGCTCACTTCGGGCGAGGTGATAAGCCTGCTTACTTGCCCTTGAGGTGGAATGACCTCCCCCGGCGGGCAAGTGCCTTGCATCTGGCCGCTTCTCGCCTCGCTGAACCGAAAAACCTGATTCAATAGTCGCTATCTCGGACAGGCTCCTAGTCCAAGCTACCGGTGAAGCCCGGAATCTGAACCTCATCCTCGGAGAAACGGCCCTCGTCGGCACGGGTGTGACAGGCATCGCAGTGGCTCCAGGAGCGTACCTGCGGGTTATCCCGGACCGCCGCCCCCGGAATGCCATCGTGTTTTTCAATAAAGTACGGAATCCCCGTGATCCGAAGCGGCTCCACATCGTCACCGAGCGAGCGCAGCAGTTGATAGGGCAGTTGATGTGGCCCCCGGCCGGCGGCATTGTTCAAAAGGTAGCGACGGGCGCTATCCAGCTCACTGCGCGACAGTTCGACGCTTTCGCCAAAGTGATCGTCCAGTCCGGTCAGTATCCGTTCCCAGGACTGCGGGGGAAGTAAACCCGCCGGATAGGCAAAGTGACAGACCCCACAGGCCTTCCGATAGGAGGAGGATGCAGCCGGCACGACATCGGCTGCATTCTGAACAGCCGGCGACGCCCGCTCCCCGTCCGGAGACCGCTCTCTATCAGCTATTGCCGGCGCCGTCAATATGATTGACGCGACACAGACCCATTGGGCCGTTCTCTTCCAGTTCATGTTATGTTCACTCCTGAAGCTTCGGATGTTCTATTCTAGCGCCGTTTTCTGAAGCAAAGCTGAATGCTCTGCATCCAGGAAAAAATACAAAAAGGAGCCGTGCCGGCTCATATTCTTATTGATCTTTTCCTAACATGCTCTAGAGTGTTTCGGGATCCCGAAAAAGAGTCAAATTTCAAGAGGGAAAAACATGGATAGGGGAGTATTCTGGGGCGTAATCATATCGCTTACGGTTACTGTAAACATGGTCCGAGCGGATGACGCCGTAAGTTGGGTGGGCTGCGGCATCTCAAAGCTTGGCTATATGCAGGCACTCGCAGAAGCATTCGAGAACAAAACCGGCACCCCATTTCAGCTGGAAGGCGGCGGTGCGACCCGCGGCCTTCGGTCCGTCAACGCTGGGAAAAGTCAGCTAGGGGGAAGTTGCCGGTTACCGCTGCTTAATGCAAGCGGCGACGGTGCAATCGACTCCGAAGCCAAGCTCAAATTGATCCCGATAGGATGGGATGCGCTGGTCGTCACCGTGCATCCGGAAAACGAGTCCGTTTCCAATATCACCCGCGAACAACTCAAAGACGTTCTTACCGGGAAGATCACCACCTGGGGGGAGTTGGGAAGTAGCTCGAATCGACCCATCAACCTCTACGTGCGCAAGGGCAAAATCTCCGGCGTCGGCCTTACCCTTCGCCAGCAGCTTTTCGACGATCCCGACAAGTCGTTCGCTCAACGGGCTACCATTTTGCCCTCCTCGGGAAAGATCGAAAAGGCGATCGAGGGCGATCCGGACGGGTTCGCCGTCAGTGGGATTAGCAGTAGTCGCCATCGTGCCGTGAAAATGCTTAATCTCGAGGGTATCGATGCTTCTCTTGTCACCCTCAAACGCGGCAAATACCCCTTGTTCCGTATCCTGTTTTTGGTCGCTCCGCAGGACTATGAGTCGAATCCGGTGCTCAGCCAATTCGTCGATTTTGCCTTCTCTGTTGAAGGCCAGCGCATCATCCAGAATGCGGGCACCCTGCCCTTCCATCGCGGCGCTCTGCTGTTAATGAAGGCCAGTCCCAACTACATCCGTGCCGTGGAAGTGATGGGCAACAGCGGTATCTATACCATTGGCGGGCATTGAAGGGGCGCCGTTCGCGTCCCCGGGGCAGCCGACCAGCCGAGGCTTCTCGCGCGGTCGGCGGGTCGGCTACAGAGCGGACCAGCGGGCGATCTGATCGCCGAAAAAGACCGTAATCACCAAAGCAATCGGCGACAGGGCGACAAAGGCACCTACCAGGTACCTGACAAAAGGGTGTGCAATATCCGACTCGATGAAGTACCCGGCGACTATCATACCTTTGACCCACATGATGGCAGCCATCAATAGTGGCAACCAGGAGGCAGTACCGAACCACTCTCCGAGTCCCAGACTGAGCAGCGTCAGTGCAACCAGGGCCAGCCAGGCCGTGGTCAGAAGCGCAAAGCCGTCCGATTTTCCTCTCATCATCTTTATGCCAGGACGTAAAACAGGGGAAAGATGACCAGCCAGATGATGTCGGTTGCGTGCCAGTAACTCGCCAGCGCCACCATCCCGGAATGCTCTTCGGCCGAATAACCACCAAAGACCAGGCGCACCAACACAAAAAGCATCCCCAGGATGCCCCACGACGCGTGCACCAGGTGATTCAGCGTCAGGTAGTAATATATGGTAAAGAAAATGCCTGAGTCGCCTTCTATCCCGTTGCCAAGATTCCAGCTTACCTCGAGATACTTCACCAGCGGGTAGAGCAGTGCCACCTGTAAACCGGCGACCAGCCACATTACGGCCCTGCGACTGCGACCGTGACCAATCGACTTCACCGAACAGGCAATGAAGTAGCTACTGGTGACCATGAGAAGAGTGATCACCGTGCCGGCAGCACTAGACAGCCTGCCGGGTCCTTCGTGAAAGGCTTCGGGATAATGGGCGCGGGCGATGAAATAGATCACGAACATCATCGCGAACTCCACAAACACACAGGTAATACCAACCCATATGCCCTTGTTTCCGGGTATTCGCCCCTCCCGCGGGATGATCACCGTCGGGGCGGGATCGAGTGCGGCTTCAACCATGCAGCGCTTTCCTTAACTACCGAAGCGAGTTCAATTCTATCAGTGACATACGCTGCGAACTATAGATGCGAAAGGAAACGCCACAGGTAAAGGCACGATTCGACGCAGCAGTGATTGCCTGTATATCGCGGTGCGCTAGACTCGAAGGCAGTGGCGGGGTCCACAATCACGTCGACCTGAGGGCAAGGAAATGGTTTTCAAAGCGCTGGGATGGAGTGCGTTCATCATCTTTCTTATCGGACTGCTGGTGGTGATTGGCCTACTCGCCCTCATCTTCTAGGAGCGGGTTCCGCACGAACAAGACGAACTCTGGGTATAATTCGTGAAACGGATCACCGCTTTTCGCCACTGCACGGGGATGATGGTAGGCATGCAAGCCGCGATTTCCGCACTACTGGCCGGAGCGATCCTGGCTGGCTGCAGCTTCCAGCCGGTACAGCAGAGCGCTCTCCCCAAAGGCCCGGTGATGAGTATCGCCGAAACCCTGCTGGGCACGCCCTACCGCTACGGCGGCAATTCACCCCAAAGCGGCTTCGACTGCAGCGGGCTCGTCTGGTATGCCTATAGCGAAGCGGGCTACGTGGTGCCGCGCACTACGGCCGCCCAGTTTGCCGCTATCCATCCGGTAGACCGGTCCCGTCTATTGCCCGGGCATCTGCTCTTTTTCCGTATTGACGGTAAGCCCTCACACGTCGGCATTTATGCCGGAAACAACCGCTTTCTGCATGCCCCTTCCAGCGGCAAGCTCGTCAGTTACGGATCCCTTTCCAACCCCTATTGGCAGGCGCGACTGATAAAGGCCGGGCGCTTTCGCTAAGCGTCCGGCCAGATATTCTCGCAGAGCGGCCGCTTTTCGCGCCGAAGCGACCGCACTACCCGGTCAGTGCTCATGTGTGTTCTGTTTGGTGCCTCCGTTGGCCAGACCGGGGAACCGTTTCCCGGCGAAATCCTCATGGCAGCTCTGGCAGGAGCGGGTCATCTCTTCAAAATAGAAGCGCTCCAGGGCCGGTTTTTGTTGTTCACCCGCCTCGGCCAGATGGGCCGCCAGCTCATGGAAATCGCGGTCGGCAGCAATAAACTGCTGGGGAAGAGTACCAATCTCCTTCCGTTGGTCGGCACCAAGCTTCTGCTTGAGGACAAAACTGTCGTATATCTGTCGCGCATGTTGAGCCACAGATTCGTGCTCTCCGGTGACCACGGCGGTGTGCAATGGCCCCATGGCCGATGCCAGCAACTGCATCTCTTCAATCAGTATCTGTCGCGTCTCCGGCGATAACCGCTCGGTCACTGTTTCCGGCGCGCCGACCACGGTAGTGGCAGACAGCAGCAAAGCTGCCGCGAATGATGTGCGCTGAAACAGGCCTTTTTTGTTCTTCATGATGATGCTCTCTCGGTTTGATAAGTAACTATACGTCCCGGTGCCGCGACGGACTCTGGTTATATTGGTCTTTTTGACTAACATAACTCAGAACGGATTCAGATCCGATTCGTTCCTGCTTTCGCTCGCCGTCCACGTCCCGACGCTGCCGGCGAGTATCGAGGGCAGGTACATCTACAGTTTACCTGTTGCCGGGAGGCTGTCGGACTTGACCGATCGTAGCGAGGGAAAGCCGGTTTGAGACAGATTTTTCGATCTTTCGAGGCGAATAGCGGGTCTATTTAACGGGAAAGATCGGACAATCTGGCCAAATCCGGCTTTTCCGCACGACTCCATGGATGGAGGAGTTAGAGCGAAGCAGGACGCCCGAGCCGAGTAGATCAGTGTTAAGTCCGACAGGCTCCTGGCACAACTGGAGGTCATCATGAAGTGCAACGTAGGCGGAGCAGACCGCACCATTCGCATCGTGCTGGGTATCGTTCTGCTCGCAATCGGCCTGTTCTACCCCCTGTCCACCCTCTGGCAGACCTTGGCTCTCATCGTCGGTGCCATCGGTGTGGTGACCGGCCTGGTCCGTTTTTGCCCCGCCAATGCCCTGTTGGGCATCAACACCTGTCAACAACAAAAGCAGAGCCATTGATATAGTGAACCAGCTCACAGCCGGAAACCGTAAGCGGTTTCCGGTGCCCGTCGGATGTAGTTAAAATGAAGGTGATCTCGACCACGCCGCCGCGCACATAGGTCGCGGGTCCTCCAGCATGCAATAATGCGCGAGTGAACACCGCGGGCCTTTGGACCGAACCATTTCCTCCCGAAGGGAACCTTTTCTCATCGCTCGGCGTTAAGGGAGGCAATGGCCAACCTAATCCATCTTTTCAAACGCCGGAAGCGCGAATTCGAGGGGCTCCTCGGACCCAATCTGGATCATTTGTACCATCTCGCCTACCGCTTCACAGGCAACCGTACCGATGCAGAGGATCTGGTACAGGACCTGTTGGTGAAGCTTTATCCCCGCCGTGGAGAATTGGCTGCGATCGAGCAGCTGAAGCCATGGCTCACGCGGACGCTCTACCATCTATTCATCGATCAACGGCGGCAGGCCGGTCGTACGCCGGTCACCGAACAGAGCGATCCGGATGCCACCGCAGCGACCGATCCCGCTACCGATCCTGAGTCCGCAACCGAGACGACCCTCCAGCAGCGCCGCATCGAGGGTGCCCTGAAAAAGCTCAATCCGGACCAGCGCGCCCTGGTAGCGCTCCACGATATCGAAGGCTATGCGCTCCCGGAGCTGGAGAGGCTATTGGGTACACCGATCGGCACCCTGAAGTCACGTCTGCACCGGGCGCGCGTCCGACTCCGGGAAGAATTGGAGCCGGAGATGAAACCTTTTGACGAATCTGTGCGTTTAGAGGGATAGAGGACAACGACATGAACTGCACCGATTTCAAACAGCGGCTCGACGACCACCTGGACGGCCAACTGGGCCGCCAGGCGATGGAGGCCATGGAGCGACACACCGACGCATGCGACCGCTGCAAGGCAGAGCTGATCGCGGCTCACTCGCTAATGCGCAACTTGCGTGCGCTGCCGATCCCCCCGGCAAGCCCCGGATTCGCCAGACGCGCCCTGGCCGCCTCATCAGGCTACACCCGTACTATCCAGCGCCGATGGGCGGCGGCAGCAGCGGTCGCCCTCCTTTTGACCGGTTCCTGGGCAGGCCTCATGGTCGGGCATCAGGCGTCCACTCCCCTCGACGGGATCACACTGGCCCTGCACGAGGAGCGCACGGTCGATCTTGCGTTCAATGTGCCACAGGCAATCCGCGGCGGCACGCTTGTCATGGAGCTTCCGGCCGGCGTGGAGTTGGCCGGCTACCCGGACCAGCGTCAGCTGACCTGGCAGACCGACCTGCAACAGGGCACCAATCTGCTCTCCCTCCCGGTGAGGGCACGGGAAGGCCGTGGAGGTGAACTGGTGGCACGAATCGAGCACGGCGGAAAATCGAAAGCGTTTCGGCTACGCCTCGAGATCCAAGCAGCGAATCACACCCGACGGTTAACACCGGACCGGCATGTGTATTGGTCAAAAGACCCTACAACCACAAACCCTTTCGAGGAGATGAAATCATGAAACAAACCCTGGTAAGTGCAATTATGATAGGCGGGCTGATCGCGCCCGTAGCCGGTGCCTTTGCGGAGGATGTCGATGATGTCACCATGCAGGTGGTCGGCCCCGAGGCGACCCCCGACGCAGTGACCCAGCGCATCGAACTGCCTGCACAGGTCCGGGAACAGGCGCGTAAGAGCGCGACCGATGGGCTGGAAACGGCCAATCAGCAGCGTGAGCGCAATCAGGAACGGCTGCGCACCAATCGCGAGGAGAACGAACAGCGAGAGGAGATGCAGCAGCATCGCAAGGAGATGCGCGAGCAGCTTCAGGAGCAGCGTGAGGAGATGAATCAGGAAATGCGTCAGGAGCAGTATGAATTCCAGCAGCAGACCCGTGACCAGCGCGAACAATAACTGCAGCTAGACGATTTGGCGGGTTTAATGAGCGGGCCTCCTTCGGGGAGGTCCGCTATTTTTGTTGATACCGGAAGCGGACCAGATAATGGCTACCTCACTTTCCAAACCGGTCCTGTTCGGGGCCTTTCTGTTTTTTGCACTATTCGCGATGACCGCCAGTGGGGCCGACCCCCGTTCGGAGTTCGACAAAGGGACCCGGGCCTTCCAGAAGAAGGATTACGAGGAAGCGCGCGCGGCCTTTGAGCGGGCACGCCAGGCCGGACTCGACACGCCCGCTCTCTGGTACAACCTGGGCGTCACCGAATACCAACTCGGCCACTATGCGACTGCCCAACGCGCTTTCGTTCGAGCCGCGGCCGACCCGCGCTGGGCCCAGCTGGCAAGCTACAACCTGGGACTGGTCGCCCTGCAACAGAAGCGCCCGGATGCCGCAGCCCAGCAGTTCCGTAAGGCACAGACCGGCAGCAACACAAAACTGGCAGCCCTCGCAACCACCCGCCTTGAGCAGCTCAGTCCCGCGCCGAAGGGCGAAACCTTGGCGACGGCCAGCCTCGCACTGGGCTACGACGACAATGTGATCGACCCGGCCCTGCTCACGCCCCGGCAGGAGAGTGACTCGTTCATCGAGCTGTTCGGCTCCCTGAGCCACACCACCCGTGAAAAAAAGCAGTGGCGCCTCGATGCCAGTGCCTACCTCTCCGACTACCAATCGATCGATGCCTACGACCTCGGAGCCCTGCTTGCCGGTATCTCGCGGCTCAAGCCCATTGGTGCCTGGCGCGCAGAGGCGGGCCTGTTCGGCGAGTACAGCCAGTTGGGTGGTGACCCCTACCTGGGACGGGGCAGGCTACAGTTTCAGGGCCGGCGCAGCTTCGAGGACCTACGGCTGCGTCTGCGTTACCGTTTCGATCAATACACTGCCCTCGACACAGCGTTCAATCACCTGGAAGGCTCAAGACAGCAAGCCGACGTGCAAGGGATCTGGCCCGCCGGAAAGGCCCGGCTCAGCATCCGCTATACCCTGGAACTTAATGACCGCAACGATCTCGCCACGGCCACCACCTTCACCAGCTACTCGCCCGTCCGCAATACCCTCCGCGCCGGCATCGATCGCCCCATCGGCACGGATTGGCGTGCCTCGGCCAAGGTGAAATTCCGCAACAGCCATTACGACGATACGGATGTCCTGCTCGACAGCACCCGGATCAACCGGGAGGACGATCTGACCGAGGCCGAACTGCACCTTCAGCGAGCGCTGGATAAACGCTGGGCGCTCTATGGGACCTACATCCACAGCGACAATCAATCGAACATTGCCAGCTACAGTTACGAGCGCAACCTCTTCATGGCCGGGGTCAGCGGCTCGTTCTGACGCGAAAAGCCGTGCCTCCTCGCCCCGGCGTGTTCAGTAGACGTCCTGCTGGGTGTTATAGACATTGAACTTGCCGGTCGGAGTGACCAAACGCTCGTCCTTGATGACCTTTTTCAACTTATGGCTCTGGTCATCCACCACCACCAAGGCGGAGATCTGCTCCTTGCCGTTCCAGACGGAGAACCAGACTTCGTCGCCGGCGAAGTTGTACTCCGGCTGTACCACGCGCTTGGGGCCCTCCCCCAGATCGGCCCATTCGGCGATGGGCAGGACCTCATAGCCGGCATCCAGGTTGTTGAGGTCGAACACCGCGATCGATTGGGAAATCTCCGCGTCCGGATTCAAGGCGGTATCGACCCACAGGTTGTCGGACTCGGGGTGGGTCTTGAGGAACAGTGAGCCGCCGCCCTGGCCCTTGAGGGTGCGCACCACCTTCCAGGCATTGTCGGGGTGCTCTGTCGGGTCCGTGCCGATTAGGACGATGGTCTCATCGCCCAGGTGGCCGGTGGCCCATACCGGGCCGTACTCGGGATCGATGAAATTGGCACCACGGCCGGGGTGGGGAATCTGTCCGACGTCCACCAACTTCAGCAGTTCACGCTCTTTGGAATCGACCACCGCGATCATGTTGGAGTTATTGGCGGCGGTAAGGAAATAGCGCTCGGAGGCATCCCAGCCGCCATCATGCAGAAAGCGAGCGGCGCCGATGCTGGTGACCTGGAGGTTTTCGATATCCTCATAATTGACCAGGAGAATCTTGCCTGTCTCCTTGACATTGACAATGAACTCCGGGTGCTGGTGGGAGGCGACGATGGCCGCGACGCGCGGCTCGGGATGATACTCCTGCGTATCGACCGTCATGCCGCGGGTGGAGACGATGGTGCGCGGCTCCAGGGTATCGCCATCCATGATGACAAACTGCGGCGGCCAGTAGGCACCGGCAATGGCGTAGCGGTCCTCGTATCCCTGGTACTTGGAGGTCTCCACCGAGCGCGCCTCCATGCCTATCTTGATGCTGGCGACCCTGGTCGGCTCCTCCATCCACAGATCGATCAGGTCCACCTTGGCGTCACGGCCGATAACATACAAATAGCGGCCCGAGGCGGACAGACGCGAGATATGCACCGCATAGCCGGTGTCGATAATATTGACGATCTCCTTGGAGTCGCCGTCGATGATGGCTATCTGGCCGGCATCGCGCAAAGTAACGGAGAACAGGTTATCGAGGTTCAGGTCATTCTGCTTCTCCTTCGGGCGATTCTCCGGTGCCACCAGTACCTTCCAGGTGTTGCGCATCGCCTCCATGCCGAATTCGGGAGGCTGCGGTGGTTCGTGCTGGAGGAAGCGGGCCATCACATCCACCTCCTTTTCACTCAGCTCGCCAGACCTGCCCCAGTTGGGCATACCCGCGGGAGAGCCGTAATTAATGAACACCTTGAGGTAGTCAAGACCGCGCTCACGGGTAATGTCCGTGGTCAGCGGCTTCCCGGTGGCGCCTTTGCGCAGCACCCCGTGGCAGCCGGCGCAACGCTGGAAATAGATTTCCCTGGCCTGGTCCCACTCCGCCTGGGTCATGTCCGGGTCGGTCCGGATGAACTCTCGTTCCTCTGCAGGCACTTCGGTTGGGGCACCCTTGTACATCAGCTCGGATTCGGGGGTATCCGGGTGTGGGAAGCTCTCCTCCGCAGCAAGAAGGACCATGGGCATGCTCAGGGCGATGAGGGCGGCAAGGGCCCGGCGTGCGAGGTGGCGGTGCTTCCTTCTCATGGACGAACCTCCCCTGGGGTTTCAACGGGGCAACGAGTTTCAGAGCCTACAATCAGGTTAGCAGCGAAATTTTTGTGCTCCATGTTTATGGCTAATTGCCGCCTGCCGGCGCCACTTCGGGATACAAAGGATAGGAATGGGCACGGCGCTTCACTGGCGTTCAGGCAGGAGACTGTAACGCCGGCTACCTTTAGCTCTATAATGATTCAGCCGGTCGCCACCGCGGTAGTAAGGAATGACAGAACAAACCAAGCCCACCAGGGGTCTCCCATTCTGGCAGCGGATCCTGATCACGATCGTCGCCATGCTGATCGCCAGCTTTCTGTTCGGTCAGATTTGGCAAGCGATGTTCAACACGAACATCCCCAGCTATGTCGCGGGGATCATCGGCGGCCTCTTCGCCCTGCCCATCTGGGAAGCACTCAAACGGATGCGCTTCGACGTGAGCCGCCGCTGAGCTCTGAGTTCCACAGGTTACTGCCCCTTTAAAACGCTTTGAGACAACTCCTTTCCCTCAGTGGCGGGTAAAGCCGCTGGCCACTTCCCGCAGCGACTGCTGATCAAACTTGAAGCGAAGCTTCAGGTAGGGGCCCTTTGCCGCGTAACCGGCCAGGGAGAAATCGTCATCTTCATAGCCCGCCCAGTTATAGCCGACGCTCAACCAGAGATTGGTGGCGGGATTAAAGCCCACGGAGAGCCCGTAGGAGTACTCGTAGAGATCGCTGTTCACGCTACGCAGCGTACTGGCTCGCGCACCGATATCCCAGCGCTTGTTCAGGTCATGGCGTGACTCCACCCCGAGCGAATCGGTGTAACCGGAATAGACGGTACTATCGATGGTGTCGCGCACGTATTTCGCGCCGTAGTAGGTGCTGATCTGGGAAGCACGGCGACGATAGTTGACCAGCAGGTTATTGACCACTTTCCAGTTATCGAAGTCACTGGTACCCCCAGTCTGAGTATCAACGGCATAGTCAGCGCGATTCAGAATGGTCCAGCGACGCCCAAACGGACGCCGCACCAGGCCCAGGCGCAAGTCGCCACTCTTCTCTTCAACGCCGCTGGTGCTTTGCGTTTCGAACAGCTCCAGTCGAGCCGACAGCCCCAGGCCCTTGCGCGGCTCACCCGCGGTCGCCGAATAAAAACCCCACTTGTCCTCACTCTTGGCATCGCGCTGCTCCACGCGTGAGGTCCAGGACCAGCTTTGGTGCTGATAGTTGGCACCCAGCGATACGGCGGTGAAATCTTCCGTTTCGGTGGATGCCGTCGAAAAGCTGCTGCCGAACGACGCATCTTCCGGCTCCTCGATCGTGGTGCTGTTGTCAATGCTGGCATTCATGCTCCAGCGTTCGGTGACCTGCCAGGTCTGCATCAGGCCGGCATTGGCAAACAGGCGCTCACCGGCCTCACTATTCTGCTGCTCCAGAGAACTGTTCAGGGTCGCGCCGGTCCATGGCTGGTGCTTCATACCCAGCCGGGTAGCGCGGGTTTCCTCTTCCTCCCCAAAAGTGAATTCCTGTTCCAGGAACAGTGCCGTGGAGGGATTGAGCCGGTAATCCCCACCCATAAGCGTGCGGGTGGGGTAGTCAGGATTCTCATTGCTCGATAGCGACTGATAGTGATCGATGCGCAACTCGAGCCGATTATCAAGAAACGCGCGGTGCGCACCCAGACTCAACTGTTCCGAGATGTCCTCCGTGCCGTCACGGTAGCTGTCCCGAGCCATCACCAACCCGGCGGAGGCGCCGTAGCGGCTGGTGTCGTAGACGACCCCTGTGTCGATCACATCCCGCTCCGCCTGCGTCTGCAGGCCCTTCTCGCGGAAGATGTCCGCGACATAATCGAGCGTGTCACTGTGGTGATAACGCCCGTCAATACCGACCAGCCGGGTGCCGGAGCCGATGACGCTTTGCTGGCCGAGGCCGAAATCCACCTCCTGTTCACGGTAGTAGGCGCGACCATCGACCTTACCGGAGGTATGGCGCAGCTCCGCCAGATAGGCATCGCTGTCTTGCCCATCCACGCTTTGGCTGGTGGCGTACTCGAGCTTCATTTGGGTACTGAGGCTGAAGTCGACGATGGCATCGAGCCCCTGAAGGGTCTCCTCGCCGCTGTCGCGTCCCTCGTTAATATAGCTGGCGCCGACTTCAACCTTCTGTTCCAGCAGCTGCACCGCACCGCGGCCGCCCCAGGTCCGGGCGTCGACCCCCTCATTGCGGGTTTCATAATCGACGACGATGTAAATCGGGTTAAGCTTGGCATCCTTGCTCGCTACCGGCTGCTTGAAATAGAGCGTACCGGCGTCGTAGTCGATGTTGTAATCGAGATGGCGTGTCATCGGCCGGGACGACAGCACAAGCTGGGGACGAAATCGGTCGCGGGTCTCGATCCGTACCTTGTCGGAGTTGAATACCAGGTCCGGATAGCGCAGGCGATAGAGCCCGGAGGTGCCGTCGCCGCGAAGCTCATCCCGGACAAAATTCTGGTCGTTTTCACTGGCGAACACGTTGAACTTGAAGTGCTCGCTGTGCAGTTCGGATTTGACACCGGTCAGCGAGCGGTCGTAACGGGCCAGCTCGGTCACGGTCAGGCCGGTGGTGTAATCTCCGAACAGGGCGTAGAACTGACGCCGCTCCAGTCGCACATAGAGTTTCTCGCGACTGGCCGCATCATAGCCCTGCGTGCTCTTGTCACCGTAGACCGGGAAATAGCTGTCGGGATCGATCTCCTGAAACAGGGTATTGCGCTCTGCTTCCTGCTTGTCGGAGTCATACGCCAGGGTGAGCAGCCATTCGCCCTTGATACTGCCCTTGGCGAAGAAAGAGACCTTGCCATCGCTGTAGGTCTCTTTTTCCAGATCGGCGGCCTCGAGCGTTTCCAGATTGCCGCTGACGGTGTTGTGGCCGACGGTGCCCTCGGCCAGCCCCACCAGAATCCAGTCCCGTTGCGCCGCCTCTAACCAGGGACGCAAGGTCACCTCGCGACCCTGCATGGGAAGAACCAGTATCGCCTCGCCGGTGGTGGTGGTCGGCTTGAGCTCGATGAGAGCAATGCCATCCTTGCCGACACGGTAGCGGGGGTTACCCCGATCCAGACCGGTCAACGGCTGACGCTGCAGATCATCAACATCCAGTTGTGCGACATGTGGCGCCTCGACGAAAAACTCGCCAATCAGACCTTCACGAACAGGTCGGTCATCCTTGTCGAACAGGCGTACCGCGATCACGGGTGTTTGCCGGCCGTCGGCCACCAGGCGCGACTGCTCCTCGACCAGCTCGGCCCGTACCGGCAGGGATGACAGGCGCACTTCGCGTTCAAGGCGCTCCAGCAATGTCCCGTCGGCATCGCGCACCTCCGCCACCAGGGTGTTGCTGCCCTTGTCGATATCAACACCCGCCCACGAGCTCACCGCCACCGTGCCCTGTGCATTGCGGATCCGGCTGTCACGATTCAGTTCGCTCACCGGTTGGCCGTTCAAAAACAGCGACAGGTGCTGCGCGGGATCGTGTTTCACCGCGACCTTGATGCTCGGTATCGGCGGGTTATAGCCTTCCGGAGGCCAGAGTAACTCCAGCCCCGGTTCGGCAGATTCGAGCCGGGCCTTGTCATAGTCGGGCATGCTGTAGAGCTTCACCTCTTCGCTCGAGGTTTTTCGCTCGGGCACCGGCGGCTGTTTCCACTCCCCTTCAACCTCGACCACGATGTTGTTCACGGTTGTGATGTCATTCAGCTGTGAGGCATCGAGCAGGCTTTCGGTGACAATGCGCAGCTCGACGCGGCGATTGCGGCTGCGACCCTGTTCGGTAGCATTCGGTGCATACGGTACGTTTGCACCCATTCCATTGATCACCAGGGCGGAATCAGGTAACTCCAGCAGCGTGACAAGGTATTCTCCGACCTCCCTGGCACGGGCGGTGGAGAGTGCCATATTGTCGGCAAACCGGCTGTTCGAACGTTCGCGGATCGGCAGGTTGTCGGTATGCCCGGTCGCCTCGATGCGGATCACCCGGTGCTCACGCAAATGCTCGGCCACCCGTTCCAGCTCTTCCCTGTCCCTCTCCGTCAATAGCGTGCTGAAGGTTTCAAACTGCAGGCTCTTCTCACCCTTGAGCTGTTTCTCATGGCGCAGGCGCTTCATAACGGTTTCCACCACAGGTGTGCGCTGATTCTTTTTCTCCGGACTATCGAACATCATGAATGCCTTGCTTTGCAGAAGGGCGCTCTCCCCTTTCACCTCCACTTCGGCGAGGAAGTTGAGCTCCTTGTCCCAGGCGCCCTCGATCTCGCCCAGGGCGTAGACCAGCACCGAGCCCTGTTGCTCGGGATCGCCGACGAGGCGATCGTCCAGCACGCTGCTGCCCGGCAGGTAGCGGGTACCCGGCGGCAGACTGATCATCAAACGCATGTTCTGCAACGGCACATCTCCGCCTTTCATGGCCACGTGGTAGGTAGCCATGTGCCCTTCCACGCCACTGCCGAGCGACAACTCCACCTCCGCCGTCGGCGGCGGCCGCTCCCGGACATGGAAATCGGTGCGCCACAGGGTGCCGCCCTGCAAGTCGATAAAGCGGGAGAAACTGCGCCCGGCAAACCGGGTGTGCTCATCACAGATCACCGGTTCGTACTGCGGTGCCAGGGTATTCAGGTCCATCTGCACCACATGACTGCCGGGGCGAATGCCTTCGAGGTGGAACATCCCCTGCTCATCGGTCACCACATAGGTACCGTTGTCCAGATAGAGGCGTACCCCGGCGACGCCCTTGGCGATGTCGCTCTCCGGCGCCTCACACTCGCCGGCAATCACGCGGCCCATCAGGATGTTTTGATCGCGCAACAGCTCCTGGCTGACGCGGACGCTTGCGCTGGCAGGGTTGGAAACGAGCCTCCCTCCGTTGGCGCTGGCCACGGCGTGGTTGATGGCCTCCCCGTCCTGCACTCCTGCAGCGATCTCGACCACATAGCGCACCTCGAGCGCATTACCTTCAGGGAGGTCATCAAGTGTGAAAGTGAGAGTGCGCCCGTCGGCAGTGATCTCCGGTTCAGGGGCGGCATTGCCGTCGAGGGTGGTACTGCCGTGCTGATAGCGAAAACCCGCAGGCAGCGTATCGATGATCTGCGGGGCCCCCGCGGTAACACCCGCATCGTTGGTCAGGCCCAGACGATACTGGATGAAATCCCCCACCGCAGCCACGCTCTTGTTCACCTCCTTCACCAGGAAGAGGCCGCTGTTTCGCGGGTCCAGCGGAATATCAACCTGAATCGCCGGCCCTACCACCACTTCAAACGGCTCGCCGCGCGATCCCTGTTCGTCGATGACATAGGGTGCACCCGGCAGGTTCTGCAGCACCGCGGTCGGCACCACACTGGGGGCGCTGTACCCGGCAGGCGGAGTCACCTCAAGGCGATAGGTCCCCTGCATCGCGACGGGGAACCGGTATCGGCCGGGATCGAATTGGTACACCGTCCCTGCGCTGTCGGTGGCGCTGCCGCCACTGGTGATGGTCGACGGGAAGGTGCTGATGCCATCATCGCCATAGACCGTTGCCGGCCGATTGGTGGCGGCGTCGATGAGTGTCACCCGGGCACCGTCGATCACCTGGCCAGTCGAGCTGTCGAACACCACACCGAAGGGGTCGACCAGGGCGCTCTCGGTGGTGGTGTCCGTGTCGTCGACCACGTCGACGTAACGGCCGGTGATGTTCACCTTTTCATGCAGGCCCAGTTGGCCGTTCGCCGGCTGCGCGGCGCCTGGATTGGAAGCAATGAGATACGACTGGATATAGCCGGTGAACACACCGGTGTTCGGGCCGGTCTCCTGCAGACGCAGTACCTCGCGGTCCCCGGTTGCGTTCACCGTGAGCGTCACGTTCACCGTTTCCACCGCACCGGCGTCGAGGTTCTGGTCCCGGTCGGTCACCCGTACGAAGATCGGGGCACCGGCGTGATATACAGTGACCAATTCCAGCGGCACCGCATCAGCCAGGTTGATCGCTGTGCTGTTCCCTGCGGCCGTCGGCGGCGACATGGCGACAAACGGTCCGGCCGTCATACCGCTGGTGCTGTATTCGGTGACAGCCACAGCTACGGCTTGTGCCGCCGCTGACTCAGGTGCGTACTGCAGGAACTCGAGACTGGAGGGCGTTCTGGCAACCGTCACGGTGGAAACCATGTTGGAGAGACGGGTGATACCGCCACTGAAGGTTGCACTCGCCGTGTTCTCGATCACCGTCCCCGGGGGAACGGCCTGGCCGGGAATCGGCAACAGCAGCAGGCTGAGCCACAGCCACCGGAAACCGGCCTGCCCATAACCGCGCCTTTGGCGCGCAGCCATGGGCAGACCGGCTTTCCGGTGCAGCCTGGCATATGCCCTGTCTGCTTTCATGGCAAAGTCGGCGGCGGGTTGTTTCGAACGTGCAGACACGACAATACCGCCGGCCAGAAGGCCGGCGGCACGCCGCCATGCAGTACGCAACAACCCGGTCACCACGGACGTTCGAAGACGTAATTAATCGATCGTCACATCGAAGGTGATGGTTGCCGTGCCGCCTGCTGCCACAGTCGGTATCGTTACTGTAACGGCATTGGCATTGGTGCCGTTGAAGTCCGCTTCGTCGTCACCTGCACCGTCCGTCTTTGCCGCCCCGTTCAGCGTAATCGTGCCGACCTCATAGCTCGTGTTTGCCGGAGGCGCATCGACCAACACCACGTTGTCTGCCGCCGTCGTCGTGCTGCCGTTCTGCACGTCAATCGTGTAGCGCATGGTGGCACCGGGAATGGCCTTCGGATCGGTCGTTCCGTTAAAGGGATCGTCCGTCACCGCAACACTCTTGCTGACGGTCAGCGCCGCGCTGGTGACGGTGTAGGTGCCTATCGCGGAATGGATGCCGTCACTGGCTGCATCGGCTGCCCCGGCACCATCGCCAAACACCACATCGACCGCACCGGCATTGTTTGCGCCGACGGTTTCTACCGTGATGGCGCTCGTACCCGCATCGAGCGTTGTTGCTGTCAGGACGATATCGGCTGCCTCTCCATCGAGCGCCGTAGCCGGGGTATCCGCCACGACATAGACCGTTGTACTGGTATCCGCTGCCAAATCAGACGCATTGGCACCCGCTGAGTACTGGGTGTCCTCCGCACTCTGAAACCCGGGCGTTGTTCCATCTTCGATGTAGATGGCAACGTTCGTCATGTCGAAGTCATCACCGCCTGTATTGGCTGCGGACAGCGAGTAACCCTGTTCGGTGTTACCCGTATTGGTAACGGTGAAGGTCAGGGCCTGTGCTGTGCTGTTCGGAACCACACTGGTGCCCGATGGGTTAGCGACGGTCAGGTCGACCCGGTTGTCCACCACAAACTCCGCCGCGTTACTGGTCAACTGTGTCTGGTCGACACCACCGACCTGATAGTCGACGGTGGCACTGTTGCTGATGGTTATTCCGGATTCCGTACCGGCCGCGTGTACGGTTTGCACTCCCCCGATGAAAAATGTCAGACCCAATATCAGGCCCGCGGTGTTGCTCTTGTTGTTGTACTGCATGGGACTACTCCTTTTCTGTTGTTGCCTGGTCGAAAAATGGTTGCGGCATGGCCGCATCAAATCCCCTGCGGGAAGGACCGGCCGCTGCTGGCCGGGATGGCCGCGGCGGCGTGAACTTTCGAACACACTCGCCGCGCACCAGAAAAACGGTTTTGGTAAGTGCGCGTCCGCTATTTCACCCGCACGACATAGCCCACCGGCGCTTCCTCACCCGGTGCAAGGCTGAACGCCAGATGCCAACGCACATGGGTGTAGTCCTCCCCGGTGGCGGCCCGCGACAGCCCATCCGCCTGTTTCACCGTCAGTTGTCCGGCAGCGTCATAGTGCTTGCCGCCATCGGCCGAGAAGATGATTTCCGTGCCGGCGCCAAACGCACTGCCGTCGACATACACGGTCTGTTCCGGGATCGGATTGGTCACCACGACGTTGTCGGCCGGCTCGGCGCCGCTGTTTTTGGCGGTGATGGTGTAGATCACCTCGCTACCCGGCACGACCCGATTGGCGCGGGTGCGCCGGACGATCTCCTCGCCCCGTGCGTCGACCTCCGTGACTTCGGTTTCCGCCACCGTGGTGAGGGTGATCTCGGCCAGCAGCGGGGCGCTGAACAGGGCCAGCAGCAGGATGCTGCTAAAGAAGAGTAATGGCTTCATGATGTTCTCCCATTGCGATTAATCGATGAGGACGTCGAAAGTGATGATGCGAGTCGGCGAGCCCGGGTTCAGATCGCCCAGGTCCACCGTGACCGTATCGGCGCGGCTGTCGCCGACATCACCGGCATCCCCGTCGGCGGCGTCGGTGAGCGCTTCGTCATTCAGGGTCAGGCTCGCCGGGACATAGCTGGTGTTCGCCGGGATCGAGTCGGTAATCACCACGCCGTTCGCCCTGGCCGTGCCGCTGACGGTGACCTCGATCCGGTAGGTCATGAGCGCACCGGTTACCGGCTGCTCCCCACCCAGTGGGTTCACGATTGCCACGGACTTCAACAGCGAGACACCGGCGCCGCTGACCTGATAGCTCCCAGTCGCGCCGTCCGTGCCGCCGGAAGCACCGACCACCGCCGTGATACCGTTGTTGCCGGCGCCATCGAAAGTCGTTCCCGGCGCACCGCTGCCGGTGTTGGAGGTGGCGTTGAGTTGGCTGCTACCCAGGTCACCGTCATGCAGGTCGGCGGGGATGTTATTGCGCACGAACACAACCCGTGCGGCATCAGCCGTCAGCTGCGGGTCGTTGCGGCCGGTGATGTAGAGGGTGTCGAACTCGGGGTCCAGCAGACCATTGCCATCCGCATCCAGGTAGATGTCCACAAACTCCGGGGCGAACTGATCGCCGCCCAGGCCGTTCTCCACACTGAGGGAATAACTGTCGTCCCCGTTGCCGGTGTTGGTGAGCAGGTAGCTCAGTACTTGATCGGAATCGGGCGAGCCGACCGGGCGATGATCGGCATTTTGCCAGCTGAGGGTGACATCAAGTATTTGATCGACCCGGAAGATCGCCGTGTTGCTGGTAACGCTGCTACGGCTATCGCCGATGCTGTACTCCGCCGTGGCCGTAGCCCTGATATCAACGCCGGCGCTGGTGCCGGTGGCCAGTGCGGGCGATGGCAGCGCCAGCCACGGGGCCAGCAGGAGCAGCCACAGAGGTATTCCCGCCAGCGTGCGCTTCATCATTGCACCCTCACCCTGAATCGCAGAGTAAAGGTCGGATGGTCAGTGCCGTTGGAGGCACGCATCTCCCCTTTCGGATTGACGCGAATGTGGGTCACATTGGCGTCGTAGCCATCGATGTCCGGGACCGGGGTATAGCCCCAGCTCGCGCCGTTGTCGTTCGAGAACTCGAGGTCATCGGTGGCGCTGGCCAGGCCGGAGAAGATGTAGGTCAGGCCGCTGTTCACCGGCGCATGGCCATCAATCAGCAGAACCGGTCCGGAACCGGCGCCGTCGAGATCGCCGACGAACAGCTCGGTATAGGCAGGGATCGGATCGCTCATCACCAGCGTATCGCTGTCCGGTACTCCGAGACCGGTGTTGGTGGTCTGCACGCTGTAGAGCACGGTCGCGCCGGGAATGTCGTAGGGCGAATCGACGCCGTTGACAGGATCCGAGACGGTCTGGGCCGACTTGAGCATGGTCAGATTGGGCGCAACCACCGTGATGTCGACACTACCGCTGTCGTTTGAGGATTCCGGATCCGTCGCCGTGCTTCCGGTAACCGTGACGGTATTGGTAAGAATGCTCCCGGCCGTGCCGGCATTCACCATTGCAGTGATGGCGAGCTGCACCATTTCGCCACTCTTCAGAAGAGTTCCCGGCGACCACTCTCCGGTCCCAGGGTCATAGGTGCCGCTGCCAACATGGGAGGCGTAAGCCAAACCGGCCGGCAATAGATCGCTCACCGCGATGTTGTTGGCGTTTTTCGGGCCGTTGTTGGTGAGCGTCAGGGTATAGACGAGGGTGTCGCCCTCCTGCGGGAAGGCGTTGTCGACCGTTTTTACGATCGCCAGATCGGCATCGTTTGCCGCCTGGACTCCCGTCGCCACAAATAGCACCGCAAACAGCAGACCACGAATCCGGAAAATCCGCTCAGGAAGATCTGCCTGTCGTGCAAATATCAACACCCGATTCACTCATCGTCAGTAATCGTGCGGCCGCACTGGACCGTGGCCGACTGTCCCGTAGACAGCCGGGGATTCCCGATGCTGTTGCACCCCTGAAAACGAGCTGGAAAATTCGCCAAGACTTCCACCAGGGGTATGCCAACGGGCAAGGCAATTCGCCCACACTCCCTGTGAACGTGTTTTTCAAGGCGCGGATCTTACCGTAGAACGGACAAAAACTGTGACAGAGTTCACAATATTCGACGTTATACCCGATCACCTTGATTTAGATCAACCCTTAAATCCTGTCTTGAAATGCGCTGCGCTTCGGCAATGCTCTTCAACCGCCGATTTCGCGCAGCTATCTGGATGACGGTCAGGACGTTGGGAGGATGGAGCCGTGGTGGGAAGCAACTTCAGCGAGATACCGGGAAGCTCATTCGGCGTTCGCTGGGCGCCAGCTATAATCCATGCAGGAGAGGCATGGCCCTCTATTCGATGGGTTATGCCGCAGTCAGGCGCGCTGAAAAAGGAGGTTGAAAAATGAAATCGGGATCTACCCTGAGCGCGATACTGGCCGGTAGCATCATCGGCTCCCAGGCACTGGCACAGCCGGAGATGCGTCCCGGACTATGGAAGCATAGCTTCGCCGTGGAGTCGCAAAACGGCGAGGTGGAAAGCGCCATCCGCGAAATGCAGCAGCAGCTGAGGAACATGCCGCCCCAACAGCGCAGGATAATGGAACAGATGATGGCGGCACAGGGCGTGCAGTTCGGACCCTCCGGCCAGAGCGTGAAGGTCTGCGTCAGCGAAGAGGAAGCTGCACGCGGCGACGTGCCACAAAAGGACGGCTATTGCACTCAGGAAATTATTGAGCGTACCGGCAATACCATAAGAACCCGGTTCCAGTGCGCCGACAACCCGCCCTCCAGCGGCGAAGGCGAAATCACCTTCACAAGCCCTACCGCCTATACCGGAAAAGCGATCATCAACACAACGGCCGAAGGCAGGGCCGAGCGGTTGACCATGCAGCAATCCGGCGAATGGCTGTCATCCGACTGCGGCAGTTTCGGGACCAAACCTTAAAAAGACTACAATCGGTTTTCAATCGGAGCCTGAACCCGGCCGCTCGATCCCGGTGAGGCTCGATTCCCCGGAGCCCCCGTTTCCGCGGACCACGCTAAAAGAGCCGTCGGTTTTCAGCACAACCGCCTCAACCTCGTTCAGCGTCGCCATCCCGACGGATCGTACCGCTGCTCGCACCTCGTGCCCGGTAACCCTGGCAGAGGCCAGCGCGGCCTTCAGAAAGGCTCCCCGATAGAGTAATAGCGCGGGCTCACCCGTGACCAGACCACGGAACCAGCGGGCACGAACACCGGACCAGGTGACCGCATACTGCACACCGATTAGCAGGGCAAACGCCAGCGCCCCCACCATGCACCAGGTTTGTGAGTATGCGTTTACCCTGCCATTACCCCAAGCAAGACGCGCCTACGGCGGCGATTCTTGCAGGTTGTCTGGTGGAAGTCATCACTCTGATCAGCGGCAGACGTTAAAACGATCGCTATCCTGAGCATTTCTCCGGAACGAACTGTGGCGGTGAATTTCGCTGTGCATCGACCGATGCAAAGTGTTTGCGTACGTACGCAACCCGCTGTGCAATCGTCATTTGCGGCACCTGTGTGAACGCCTCGATCCGACGAAGCCGCGGCAGCAGCCCGGCACCGTTTGCGAGTTGGATGGTCAGCCCCGGTCGCGCATTCAGTTCCAGCAGCATTGGGCCGCGACGCCGATCCAATACGAGGTCGACACCCAGGTAGCCCAAACCCGTCATATCTGCGCAGGCACAGCTGAGATCAAGTAGTGTCGGCCATTGCGGGATCCTCAGGGATTGGAGATCCTTGCCGGTATCCGGGTGTGAAAGAACGAGTTTATTTCGCTGCACCGCGCGTACTGCGGCACCGCTTGCAATGTCGATACCGACGCCGACCGCGCCCTGGTGCAGATTTGCCTTGCCATGTGACACGGCGCAGGAAAGCCGCATCATCGCCATAACGGGAAAGCCGCGGAAGACGATGATCCGCACGTCCGGCACGCCCTCAAAGGAGTAATCCCGTAGCGAGTCGTCCGCTTCGATCAAGGCCTCGAACACCGCAACGTCGGGCGAACCACTCAGCGAGAACAAGCCGGCCAGGATGTTGGAAACGTGCCGCTTCAGATCGCGCAGGCTCAGTTCCTGGCCATTGGAACGATAGAAGACCCCGTCCTCGACGCGCGAGACCACCAGGATCCCCTTGCCACCCGAACCTTTGGCGGGCTTTATGCAAAAGTTGTCCAGACCCTCGACCAGCGTTCCCACACGCGTTACATCATGCTGGTATTCAATGACGCCGAGCAATTCCGGCGTGGTGACGCCGTGGTGCAACGCCAACCGCTTGGTCTTCAACTTGTCATCCACCAGCGGATAGAGTTCGCGCGGATTGTAGCTACTGATGTAGGAGATGTTGCGCCGGTTCATGCCCAGAACGCCTTGCTCGGAGAGACGCCGGAATGGCAGCAACCTCATCAGCCGATGCCAGGCCATCACGCGCGCTCGCCAAGCATCGGCTGGAAGCGTCGCAACTCCAGCAAGCGGTATCCGGTGTAGTTGCCGATCAGCAGCACCAGCGCCATGAACAGAAACTGCAAACCGAGGAAGTTGAACGTCAGATGCCGCACCACGTCATTGCTCATCACCAGGTAGGCGAACAACGCAACCATTAGCGAGCCACCGCCCTGCGTAAGCACTTCCTTGGGACCCTCCTCCTCCCACAGAATCGACATCCGCTCGATAGTCCACGCGAGGATAATCATCGGGAAGAAGGTAATCTTCAACCCCTCGGTGAGTCCCAGTTGGTAGGAAAGTACGGAGAAGGCTGCGATCATGATAATCACGGAAATGATCACGGCCGAGATTCGTGCCACCAGCAGCAGGTTGAGCCGCGACAGATAAGAGCGGATCATAAGCCCGGCAGCGACGATGAGAATGAAGCCCACCAGCCCGGTCAGCAGGCTCGTCTGTATGAATGCCATGGCGATCAGCACCGGCATGAACGTGCCGGACGTGCGCACACCAACAATGATGCGCAGAAGCGAGACGATCAGCACGCCCACCGGAATCAGCAGGATACCCTTGAACAGAGCCTGTTCGGATAACGGCAGACTGTGGATGGAAAAGTCGAGCAGGTTCTGTGCAGCGGGAAATGTACCTTCCTCAAGCATGCGATTGACCGGCACTTCCTGTTCGATCATGGAAAAGCTGAGTCGGGAATTGCGGCCGCCTACGATATCCAGCAGCGGCGCCGAATAGTACTCCCAAAGCAGCTGATTGGTCTGCTTCCCCGGCTTTCCGGAATGCATGTCGAAAAGCTGGTAGTTTTCGCCTTCGAAAACCTGCAGCAGGTTGACGACTTGCTGGCGCCGACGGCCATCTTCGAGATTCAACGCCTGCACTTCCCGGGCAGGAATACCTGCCATGTGCAGCATATCGACCAGCCATGCACCTCGCGGTTTCATCTGCGTCAGCAGGCTCGCGCTCTGACTCTGGCGATTGAATTCATGGATCAGTTCACGGGTCAGCGTGTACGGATCGGCGGAGCGCTCACGCGCGCGTTCCAGGATCAGGTTCACGACCGTGGCATGGGGGCCATCGAGACGAACCCGCGATATGGGCGGCTCCACTGCCGTTTCGGCTCCGGCGGCATCGGGATCTACCAGCATCTCCACCTGGTAGTAGAGCGTTTGCCGCCCCTGCGCCTCGCGAATCGACCACTCGGCCCGTCGACCATGGTTGTTCTCATTATTCTCAACAAAGGCAAGCCCGTATCCCGGACTCGCTGTACGTTCGCCGACGCGCTCGAACCCGGGCTGTGAATCCGGAATGGCAAGCGATACCTTCACCGGCTCACCGAGCGCAATAAAGTCCACCTGCGCCTCGACAGACCATATCTGCCTTTTCTCACCCGGCATCCATGGGACATCGAACATTGCATACCGATACGCCGTCAACAAACTACCCGTGATCAGCAGCAGAGTGACAAGCAGGTAAAACGGTCCACGGCCCGTTTTCATTCACGCACTTCCATTGGTTCGGGAGAGTATTTTTTCTGCACAAATTTTCGCGCCACATCGACGACCACGACATCACGCAGGAAATTACGGCCCAATAGCATGGGATACAGCATGTTTTCACGATTTGTGAGGGTGAATTCCGCATCGTCGGATAATCCGCCCACGCGCACCTTGAGACGAACCACTGGTCGTCGCTCAAGTTCGTCGGCCGACGCCTGACGGATTTTTACATGACGCACCAGGGGAGTTTCGTACACTTCGCCACCCTCCGGATGTTCTTCATCCGGTAGGCGAAAGCGTATCCAGTCCCGACCGTCGCGCTCGAAGGGCTGCAGGTCCACGGCATTCAATGAGGACGAAAGGGCCCCCGTGTCGACACGCACCTTGAGATTTCGACCCAGCAGTTCCAACCAGGCCCACTCGTTGCGCCCGAAAACCGCCTTGCCCTCCTCGCTCAGTACCAGCGTGGGTTCCGGTGTCGCAGTGTCAGGTGCGACCTCTGCAGCAGCAGGTGTACGACTCCGTTTACGGTGCTCGTCCCAGGAGTGTTCGATGTCAGCCAGCAAGTCAATCATCTGCTGCTGCTTCTCAATCTGCTTCGCAAGCAACGCCGAATGCCCCATCAGCATTGAGCTCTGTTCGGCGAGCAACCAGGACTGCCGGAGCTGCTCCTGTTCGATACGCTTTACTGCTTCCTTGTCCATCGCACAACCGGCGGTGACCACCACAACACCACACAACAGGGAAAAAAACGTCTTCATCGCTCTATTATTCGCCAAAAGATCCACTGAACCCCAAAAATGCATAACCAGCAATCTTAGCAGTCAGTTGGGCGGATTGTCCCATACCAAGCGCACGTAAACGGACATCGAGCCCCTGTACGGACGGCGCTGGCAACTTATACCGCTATAATCGATCCCTGACGGCACCCCCAGCAGCAATTATCGCTTCCTTTGCAACGGCGAATAAGGACCAGATCCTGAGCATCCCCACGAATCATCCTGTAATTCACTAACAAGGAAATGAGGGATGGGCATGCACCTCTCGATGTGATCTTGTTGCCAGTCAAGTCGGAGAAGTCACCGGAAGCGGTGAGGCGATCCATGCCACCATGCCCCCCGGAACTATGGATAATCGGGGCCGGCCACTTTGCGGAAGCGCAGGAAATAGTTTTTTTCCATCAAATCCCGGTCCTCGACCAACTCGAAGCCCAGCGACTCAATCTCTTCGGCCACGGTTGATTTGGTTGCACGCACGTGTCCCTGCACCCATCCGTCGACCCCCTGTTTTCGGAAATCGATAACCACAAGGGTACCGTCCGGACGGAGCGCCCGATGCACGGATGAGACGATTTCCCGCGGATACTCGAAGTGGTGATAGGTATCCGAGATGAATGCCACGTCCACCGTCTGACCGGCCAACTTCACTGACCTCTGGTCATTGACGATGCCCTCGACGTTGCCGAATCCCCTCTCCAATGCGCGGCGCTCGATATTGCGGATAAAGGAGCGCGAAATGTCAACGGCATAGACCCGTCCGTTCGGACCCACCTCTTCGGCGAAGATCAGCGTAAACAGCCCCGTCCCGGCACCGATGTCGGCAACCGTCTGTCCAGCCTTTACACCGGTCGCCTGCACAATCGCCTCTCGCTTGTCATATACCTCTCGCCCGGGGCTCTCGAAAATCCTTACCCAGGAATCAAAGTCGGGCTCCTGATACCGCGCATTAATGGAGGGATCGACCTGCGGTTGGGCCTCCTGTTCAGCTACTACCCCCGATGGCCCGGCAAAGGCCCCACCTATAAAGAGCGGAACAAGGAGAAGTCGCAGAAAACCTTTCATCGGCTCACCTTCCAGAAGGAGTGTCCGAAAATGATAGCGGAAAAGAACGGTGCACCCCCTTCCTTTCTTCCGGTTCTATCAACCGCATTCTATGCCAGCACAGGCGGCGCCTCCCACCCGCATGATAGGGTGCCGCCAAATTAAACCACGGTCTCATTTTGTGAGTTAGTCATAGTACAAGGCAGGGACGAAACGAGATGATAGTGGGTGCGTTATCCGGAGGACGCAAGGCAGGGCCAATCTCCAGGTTATTGTCGCCAGAGAACTCTGCGATTCGGCAGGCCACGCTGAAAAGAAGGATCTTGCGAACTGATATTCCGCCCCTCCCGACCATTGGCGCTGCCACCGTTCGCAAGGTTTGTTGCAGTTACGGGTTAAGAGGAGAATAAAAAACATGAATAAACAAGTCATCGGTTACGCCCTTGTCGCGATATCGCTGTTTGGGTGTAGCAATGCAAGAAAGGCCGAGTTGACACACGACAATGATCCGCAAATGGCTGTCGCGGAGGTCAATCAAATAAGACAGGATGCCCTCAGCGATCAGATCGATGTTTTGGCCGACAGCCAATTTGAAGATGGAAAAAAATACCTCACGAGGGCTCAGTTCAGCTTGGAAAAGGGGCGAAGCATCAACAGTATTCTGGAAAATGCCGCCATCGCAAAAGCCTTTTTTCAGGATGCCGTGGAAACCGCACAGCCCAGAAAGCGCATAGCTGGCCGAATACTTGAGGCACGCAAAGCTGCCCTGAAGGCCGGACTGCGTGATAGCGCACCGCTTCCAAAGGAGCTGGAAACGGTTGATGGTGAACTGAAGGATCAAACCGATCAGTTTTCACGGGCACTCACACCCGAAGAGTTTTCCGACTTCCAGAAAAAGTATCTCGTCCTGGAGATTAAGGCGATCCAATTCAAGGAACTCGGGGACGCCGCGGCGGCCATTGAGAATGCGACCAAAAACAGAGCCGGGCGTTTAGCCCCCAAGAGTCTGCAAACTGCATCCCTAGATTACAAAGATGCGGAAAACACCATTGCACGAAGCCCGCGCAACGCAGAGCAGTACAAGCAGAGTGTCCAGACAGCTCTGGAAAGCACCATGATGCTCCAGGACGTGATGGACGTGATTATGGATGCCAAGGGCACACCGGAAAAGATCGCAATACAGATCGTTACGCAGAAAAGGAAGCTGGGCGAGTTGACCACTAACGTGGGGAGACTGAATGCCAATCTTCAGTCAACCCAGGAAACCCTTCAGGAAAAAGAAGGAGCATTAAAGCTGACAGAGACTGAACTGAGAAACACCCAGGATGTTCTGGAATCACAGGAGGAACAGCTTGCCAGGGCCTCCGTGCAGGTGAGATTTCAGCAGGCGATGGACGAGGCACGCGAAGTGGTGCCACAAAGTGATGCACTCGTGTACCAGCAGGGGAACACACTGGTGTTCAGGCTCAAACGCATTAACTTCAAGACCGGAACTGCCATCATCCCCGAGGCGTCGAAACCCTTGCTGTCGAAGGTTGATACCATCATCGGGAAACTGGATGCCGAGACCGTCATCGTTGAGGGACATACCGATTCGATCGGGCCGGTGGATGTAAACCTCAAGCTCTCCGAAGAACGGGCGATCGCGGTTGCCGACTATATCTCCTCCCTTGGGAGTGGTTATCCTCTGGAGCACGTAGGTCACGGTGACACTGTTCCTATAGCCGCCAATGGAACTGCGGAAGGACGTGCGACAAACCGCCGGGTGGACCTTGTCGTTTCCGTAAAAAAGTAAGCACAACCGAGGGGCCGGTCCAGCCTTTCAGCAAACTCTTCTTGCGAGCCGTCCCCCTGCTGCGCAGCCCAAATCAGTGAGGAACGTAGACCGTCGTTGTGAGCCGTGCGCCCTGCCAGGCAGGCCCGAATCAATGATGAACATTTGGCCGTCATTGCGAGCCGTACCCCCTGCTGCGCTCAGTGACGAAGATTTAGCCGTCATTGCGAGCCGTACCCGCCGCTACGCGGCCCCGAATCGGTGACGAACG
>NZ_JAENYR010000154.1 GCF_016841685.1 Thiohalomonas denitrificans | reverse complement strand
GATGGGGTTCGCGGGGCTCACCCCATCCTACGAGATCGAAGCATCGGCCCGGTAGGAGGCGCGCCCTCGCGGCGATTTCGCACGGCCATCGCGCCGGGGGCGGCCCTCCTGCCAGGGACGGGCAGGTTGCCGGGCTGCTATAGCGAGGTCCGATCCGTTAGGATCGGCTCCGAATTCAACCGGAGAGTTCCCCTGAGTCGTCTTGAACTCCAGCAGCTGAAGGTCCGCGGCACCGAGGCAATCGACCTGACCGTCGGCCCCGGCGAGTGTGTCTGCCTTTCGGGTCCCTCCGGTGCCGGGAAAACGGTTTTGCTGCGGGCGGTGGCGGACCTGGACCCCTATCAGGGGAAGGTCTTGCTCGACGGCAGGCCGGCCGATGCCTTTGCGCCGTCCGAATGGCGTGCGCGGGTCGGCCTGCTGCCGGCGGAGAGCCAGTGGTGGCATGACCGGGTGGGTGATCACTTCTGCCGAATCGAACCGGAGCATTGGCAGCGGCTCGGTTTCGATACGCAAGCTGCGGGGTGGGCGGTGGCGCGTCTCTCCACGGGTGAACGGCAGCGGCTGGCCCTGCTGCGCCTGCTGGCCAATGGTCCGGTTGCACTGTTGCTGGATGAGCCGACCGCTGCCCTGGATCCCGAAAACGTGGCCCGTGCCGAGACGGTGATTGCTGCGTACCGTCGCGAGCAGCACGCTCCGGTGCTATGGGTCAGTCATGATCCGGAGCAGATCCGGCGCGTCGCCGACCGCCATTTCCGCATCGACGGCGGACGCCTGAGCGAGGTGCCCCTGTGACCATTATCTCCCTCTCGCCTCTGGACCTCTCTCTGGCGGCGCTGCTGATCCTGGCGCTGGCCTTTCTGAGCTGGCGCATGCACCTGGGGCTGGGGTCGGGCCTGCTGATCGCGGGGGCGCGTACGGTAATCCAGTTGCTGCTGATCGGACTGGTGCTGGAGGCGCTGTTCCGCAATGTCGACCTCGGCTGGATTGCCCTGCTCAGTCTGGTCATGCTCACGGTCGCCGGCCGTGAAGTCATGGCGCGCCAGAAACGGCACTTTACCGGCTGGTGGGGCTACGGCGTCGGCACCCTGTCAATGTTCGTCTCCTCCTTTTCGGTCACCGTACTGGCGCTGGTGGTGGTCATCGGCAACGACCCCTGGTACCAGCCTCAATACTCCATTCCCCTGCTCGGTATGCTGCTCGGTAACACCATGAATGGTATTGCCCTGGGACTGGATCGCCTCACCTCGAGTGCGTGGACGCAGTTTCGGGTGATCGAGGCGCGCCTGATGCTGGGTCATTCCGGCGCACAAGCTATCGAGAACATCCGTCGTGAGAGTATCCGTACCGGGCTGATCCACATTACCAATGCCATGGCCGCGGCGGGCATCGTCAGCCTGCCGGGGATGATGACCGGTCAGATTCTGGCCGGCGCGCCCCCCATCGAAGCGGTCAAATACCAGATCCTGATTATGTTTCTGATTGCCGGGGGAACCGGGTTCGGAACCATGGTGGCAGTGTGGCTCGGGGCACAGCGACTGTTCGACGAGCGGGACCGGCTGCGCCTCGACCGCCTTAAGGGCGGTTGATGGAGGAGAGTCAAAAGCAGTGCTGTTAACCACGGGGTACACGGGGAGCACGGGGAAAGGATACTTGGTGTTTTGTTTATTTCGTCCCCGTGTGCACCGTGGTTCTATTTTATGTGTGAATGTCGGTTCGACGTCCGGGTCAGGCTTGGTTCCGAACCCGATCGAATGCCTCTTGCATGAACGGCGGCAGGGCGAAGGCGGCGCGGTGGATCCCGACACTGTAATATGCGGTCGGATAGACCTTGTTGCGGGCATCCACCTCCCGGAACTGGTCCAGCACCCCGCCCTTGCCGGCGAGTGTGGCGCTCCACCAGCCGCTCGGGTAGACCGGCTGGGGAAACTGCAGTGTGCGCACGTCCGGGAAGCCGGCCGTGCGCATGGCCCCGTGCATCTCCGTCAACAGTCGCATGTGCAGCAGCGGCGATTCGCTCTGTTGCACCAGGATGCCGTTACCGCCCAGGGCGCGGTAGCAGTCGCGATAGAAGGCCTCGTTGAACAGGCCCTCGGCGGGGCCAATGGGGTCGGTGCTGTCGACAATGATGACATCTACACTCCCGGCCTCCGCCTCTTTGACCCAGCGGATGCCGTCCGCAAAATGCAGTTCGGCGCGCGGGTCGTCGTTGAACTCGCACAGTTCCGGAAAATAGAGCTCGGCGGCCCGGGTGACCCCCTCATCGATGTCCACCTGCTGCGCCCGTTCGACTTCCGGATGGCGCAGGACCTCCCGGAGTGTCCCGCAGTCACCTCCGCCGATAATCAGTACCCGCTTCGGGGCCGGATGGGTATAGAGCGCGGGGTGGCTCATCATCTCGTGGTAGAGGAAATTGTCCCGGCTGGTGAGCATCACGAAGCCGTCGATCACCATGAGGTTGCCGAACTTTTCCGTTTCGTAGACCTCAATCTTCTGGAACGGTGTCTGCTCTTCGTGAAGTCGGCTTTTGACCTTCAGCGAAAAGGCGCTGCCGTGTTCCTCGCAGGGTTCACTCCACCAGTTGCCTTCCAGTCGGTTCATGACGCGTTCTCCGGTACGTTTCGGGGGCGGGTGGAAGATACTCGATCGCTCCGTAAGGGACCAGTCCAAGGGGCAGTGGCGAGTGGCTAGTGACTAGTGGCTAGTGGCTAGTGGCGAGGAGCGAGGAACGTTCGAGAATAGCGACTCTCACGAGGGTAAGACTGATTCAATCGGATTTTTCGGTAACTTGAGGCGACTGCCATTGTATGGATGCAGTCGTTGAGAGCGACGTATGCCGCCATGATGGCGGCAATAGAGAGTGTCTGGGACCTATTCTCGAGGAGGCCCGAGCCGGGTAGGTCAGTCTATTCGGCTAGGCTCATGAAGAACTTCCCCCCCGCTGTCATTACGAGGACGCCTACATGGATGTAGGCGGTAGAGCGACGCAGGATGCCAAAGCCGAGCCCCGGCGACGAAGTAATCTCCTGC
>NZ_JAENYR010000035.1 GCF_016841685.1 Thiohalomonas denitrificans | reverse complement strand
ATTGCCGCGTCGCTGGGGCTCCTCGCAATGACGGCTGAACGTTCGTCACCGATTCTGGGCCGCGTAGCGGCGGGTACGGCTCGCAATGACGGCTAAAGGTTCGTCACTGATTCGGGCTGGCCAAGCAGGGGGTACGACTCCTGATGAACTTGCCCTCGCTGTCATTACGAGGACGCCTACATGGATGTAGGTGGTAGAGCGACGCAGGATGCCAAAGCCGAGCCCCGGCGACGAAGTAATCTCCTGCTCCCAAAACCCCAGATTGCCGCGTCGCTGGGGCTCCTCGCAATGACGGCTGAACGTTCGTCACCGATTCTGGGCCGCGTAGCGGCGGGTACGGCTCGCAATGACGGCTCAATGTTCCTCACTGATTCAGGCAGCCGCGCCAGCGGCGGGCGGTGCTCGCAATTACCGAGGGAGGTGACTCGCAACTTCTGCTGACGAGCCAAAAAAAAAGAGGCGCCTTCCGGCACCTCGAAAAAGCCTCCGGGGGAGAGGCTTGGGGGTGTTGACCGATGGTGCCGGCTGCTAGCCGACTGCATACATCTGCTTGGCCTTCTGCGCTTCGCGGGCCTCCTCAGGGGAATAGGCGGCGCCGGACCAGAGCATTTCGTAGGCGATTTCCTCGTTGCCGTTTTCGCACAGCGCCAGCACATCCTTGAAGAGCGGCTGGAAAGTGTCGGATTTGTGCGACTCCTCATGCTCGTTGAAGCTGTTCCAGAAGGTGATGATGAGTGCCTCCCTGCCTTTCATCGGGCTCTCCACCGTCTGTCCGGCCGTCGAACCTTCATTGGAGATCGCGCCGCTGTTCAGCGCGACGAAGCCGCCGACGAAACCGGTTTCGGAGTGGTAGGTCTTGACGTTTTCACAGAGCATCGCCACGCGCTCTTCGAGGTCCTCGACGCTGTATTCCGGTTTGAGGATTACGCGGTTGAGCGTCACTACACCGTTGTGGGGGAAGTTGTTGATCAGGCTTGCCATATCTGCACCTCCTGTCGGTTCCAGGTGAGAAGTAATTAATAACCGACTTATTTGCTAATATATATACCTCACAAGATTTGTCAACTATCCCCATAGATAAATTTTGGGCCAAGTAGATGGCCCCGACTCCATCCTCAATGCCCGAATGGCAGAGTCGCCCCGTGTGGCCCATCCGGACCCTAGGGCGCATTCTTTAAATGCACCAATGGCAATGCCCCCCTGAAGAGCTCAACGATTCATCCCTTGAATTTTGAACCACGGGGTACACGGGGCGCACGGGGAGAAAATAACCCGAAAAACTTGTTTCACCCCGTGGTTAACCGTTCTTCAGTGATTCGGGTCTGCGCAGCAGGGAGATACGACTCGCAACTACCGAAGGAATGAATGCTGCCCCGGCTCAGTCCCATCCGCGGCACACCGGAGGTAGGGAGCATTCTCCAAATGCGCCGAGCCAATGTCTCCTGAAGAACTCAACGATTCACGCCTCGAATTTTTGAACCACGGGGAACACGGGGCGCACGGGGGAGAAAATAACCCGGTTTCACCCCGTGGTTACCCGCTCTTCAGTGATTCGGGTCTGCGCAGCCGGGGGATACGACGGACCGCTCCTGCGGCGGCTAGCGAATCAGCAGGTACAGCGCACCGTTGCCCCGGACGATATTCAATAGCAGGCCGTCGCTACCCTTCACAGCCTTTTCCAGCTCCCGAAGATTGGTCACCGACTGGCGATTGGCCTGGGTGATCACGTCGCCGGGACGTAGCCCGGCCTGCCAGGCGGCCTTGCTGCGGTCGACCTCGGTCACCAGTATCCCCTCTACTTTGCCGGCGAGCCTGGAGCTTTCGGGTATGTTGCCGAACTGGGCTCCGGCAAGGCGCGGGTGTAGCTTCTGGCCCTCGATCGCCGCGGTTGCAGGTTCCCGGATTATCGCCTCCAGGGTCCGGGTCTCGCCATTGCGGACCACCTTCAGGCTTACCCGTTGGTCAATCCGCAACAAGCCGATGGCATTGCGGACATCGGTGGCATCGCGGACCGGGCGGCCATTAACCGCCACTACCACGTCGCCGGCCGCCAGCCCCGCTTTGTCCGCGGGGGAACCGGGTTCCACCCGGGTGACGACTGCGCCGGGCTGGCTCTTCAACCCGAAGGCCCGGGCCAGCTCAGGGGTCAGATCCTGTGCCTGCGCACCCAGATGGCCGCGGCGGACCTCGCCGTATTCCACCAGCTGTTCGGTTATTTCGCGGGCCATGTTGATCGGTATGGCGAAGCCGATACCGATATTGCCGCCGCTCTGGGAGAGAATGGCGGTGTTGATGCCCACCAGTTCGCCGCGCAGATTGACCAAGGCACCGCCCGAATTGCCGGGATTGATGGAGGCATCGGTCTGGATGAAGTCTTCATACCCCTCGATGCCCAGTCCCGAACGGGAGAGGGCGCTGACCATACCGGAGGTCACCGTCTGGCCCAAGCCGAAGGGATTGCCGATGGCGACCACGAAATCGCCCACTCTGAGCTGGTCGGAATCGGCAAAGGGCAGGGCGGTGAGACCATCCTGTTCCACCTTGAGCACGGCCAGATCCGAGTCGGGGTCGGACCCTACCAGTTCGGCCTGAAGGGTCCGCCCATCCTGGAGATTCACCGCGATCTCCACGGCCCGGGCAATGACGTGGTGATTGGTGACCACATAGCCATTTTCCGAATCGATGATCACACCGGACCCCAGGCTTTGAGCGTAACGTTCGCGGGGTTCGGGGACGTCAAAAAAGTGCCGGAAGAAGGGATCCGAAAACAGAGGGTGCTGGCGCTGCAGGATCCGCGTGCGGGTAAAGATATTGACCACAGCGGGAACCGCACGCTCGATCATCGGAGCCAGCGTCGGCAACGGCTCACCCTGACTGTCACTGGCAGGTAGTGCTGCCATGGCGCTGTGTGGAACAAAACCGAACGAAAGCAGTGCGGCGGCCGCGAATGCCGCCAGGGAGACTCGTTTCATGATCAACCTTTCTGATGATTAACCTGAATTTGAATTCACCGCGCAGGCCGGTGCAGGCCAGCGGATCGGACCCTTGTCCCGCGGTGTTACCTCTTCACGGGTTCTTCTATATCCCTGTTAGAAACCAGAGACAGCGGCCTGCGGCTGAAGTTCCGGGATTTTTTACCACAGTAACTGCAAAGGGGTCCCGGCTACCGCTCCTCCAGCCGCTGTTCGAGGGCCCGGACGCGGTTACGCAAGCCCTGGACCTCATCAAGCAGGTCCAGGGCCAGGGCGATACCCGGCAGGTTGATTTCCATGTCCTGCTGCAGTCGCCGCGCCGTCCGGACTCGCTGGACCACAGTGGCGGAAAAGGACCATTGGATCGGCTCCTCGCCGAGGGGTTCCAGCAGGCCCTCGTCCACCAACTGAATAACGTATTCCGCACTGACGTCACAGGCCCGGCAGACCTCGCCGAAAGTCAGCCGATCCTCTTCTTCCAGTACGGTGACGGTCAGGTTCTTGCGCTGCGTCATCGTGTCAGTCTCCCAGGTGTGCCCTCGGGTCGAACGGCATCTCAAGCGCCATCTTTTTGTAGAAGTCCCGCTTGGCATCGGTATCGGCGGGCGGGGTCATGATTTCCAGTATGACGTACTGATCGCCCGGCGGCTTGCCTGGTATACCGCGCCCCCGGAGGCGCAGCTTCTGTCCGCTACGGCTACCTGCGGGAATGCTCATCCCCACCCTGCCGCCGAGTGTCGGCACCTTCACTTTGGCGCCCAGCGCCGCTTCCCAGGGTGTAATCGGCAGATTGAGATAGAGATCTTTGCCCTCGGGGTGATAGAGGGAATGAGGTTCGAAGTGCACCTCCAGATAGAGGTCGCCCGCTTCGCCTCCCGCCGTTCCCGGCGAGCCCTGTTTCGGCAAGCGGATCTGCCGTCCTTCGGTGACTCCCGGCGGGATGCGTACCCGTAGCGAGCGGGTGGTGGTGACCACCCGGCCCTGGTGGTCGACCTGCGGGCTATCCAGCCGGATGAGTTTTTCTCCGCCGTGATAGGCGTCTTCCAGCCGAATGGTGACCTTGGCGTGATGGTCCTCGCCGCGAACACGAAAACCGCCGCGTGCGCCACCGGTTCGTTGTCGAAAGCCGCCACCAAACGGACTCCCGGCACCAAACATGTTTTCGAAAAAGTCGGAGAAATCCCCCTCGCCACCTCTGGCACCGGTGAAACCGCCGCCGGAGAACTCAAAACCGGAATCCCAGCCGGGAGGAGGCCGAAAATCCTGCCCCGACTGCCAGTTACTGCCGAGGCGGTCATAGGCGGCGCGCTTCTCCGGGTCCTTGAGCACCTCATAGGCTTCACCCAGCTCCTTGAAACGCTCCTCGGCATTCGCCTCCTTGCTGACGTCGGGATGGTATTTGCGCGCCAGCTTACGATAGGCCCGCTTGATTTCATCCTGGGACGCGTCGCGTTTGACGCCGAGGATTTTGTAGTAGTCCTTGTATTCCATGAAGACAGCGCTCTGGAGTCTGGCAGCAAAAAGCATAAAACCGGAGCGGGCCGGGGTTTCCCGGCGCCGCCCGGCAAAGAGTCTAGCCCTCGACAGCGATCTTGCGGGGCTGGACCTTCTCGTGCTTGGGGATATGCACGGTCAGAACGCCATTTTCGCACTTGGCGGCTATTTTGTCCGTATCGGCCGTATCGGGCAGGGTGAAGCGACGGAAGAAGTTGCCGTAGGCGCGCTCCATCCGCTTGTAGCCCTCGCGGGCCTCTTTTTTCGAGGACTCGCGCTCCCCCTTGATGGTCAGCATCCCGTTTTCAGCATGGATATCGATCTCCTTGGGATTAACGCCGGGGACATCTGCATGGATGGTGAAGCCATCCGGCTCCTCCTTGATATCCACTGCCGGCGCCCAGTCGCTGGTGGACATCGGGCTTTCACCTTCGCGGCCTTCATACATGCGATCCATCTCGCGGCGGATCTGGTCCAGCATGTTCCACGGGTCGTACTGTGTCAGTGCCATGGTAGTCACCTCCTCTGAATAAACGGGTATTCTCCGGATATAGGTACAGCCGAGGGCGACTTCAAGCCCCTGTAAAAAGGGTGGGTTCCTGGCGGCCGGGGGCCTCCAGATGGGCTGCGAAGAGAGTTAGCGAGGACTCACTCGGCGTGAAACATGCCTTGGAGCGCCGACATCAGGGACACAACATATTGGGTTTCGGGCCGATTTTGAAAAACTGCCAGGGATTAGCAGCTCCTAGCTGCGATTCCTACAGTGGATTCTTCGGTAGGTTCCGTAACTCGTTGATTGATAGTTATTATATGTTTTGCGCTATCGTGCGCTAATCGGCATCCCGCAGGTTGACACCCTCCCCGTTAAGTCCTAACCTACATTGTATCGCCACAATATCTTGTGGTTAACAAATTCAATTGCCTAACCACCTCGCAGACACAACAAAAAGGATTTAGGGGGACATCACCTGTGACCAAGTCCGTTCAGCTTAAGGCCGTCAAATCCACGCAAGTGACCGAAATTCCTTTCCAGCCGGCCTCGCTCGACATCTGGGACAAAAAATACCGCCTCAAGACCAAAAGCGGCGAAGTGATCGATCAGCAGCTCGACGACACCTTTAAAAGGGTCGCCCAGGCCATCGCCGAGGTCGAAGAGAGCGACTCGAAAAAAGAGCACTGGTACGAACGATTCCTATGGGCGCTGCGCCATGGTGCCATCCCCGCCGGCCGCATCACCTCTAATGCCGGTGCCCTGGCCTACAAACCGGCCACCTCCACTATCAACTGCACCGTCTCCGGCACCGTCCGCGACTCCATGGACGACATCCTGCAGAAGGTGCACGAGGCGGGCCTGACGCTGAAGGCCGGCTGCGTCGCTCCGGACACCCGTGTGGTCACGGACCGGGGCGTGACCACTGCTCGTGAAGCCGTCGAGCAGCGCCATGGCTCGATCCTTTGCTATGACCGCGAGAAGCAAAGCTTCGAGATGCGCGAAATCGAGCGGCACCTGACCACCCATGTGGCCCGGGCCGAAAATATCGAAATCGTCTCCAACGGCACATCCCTCAAGACCTCGATCAAGCACCCGGTGCTGGTCTACCGCGACGGACACCTTGTCTACGTTCGGGCAGATGAGGTTCAGGAGAGTGACGGTCTGGTTCACCATCGGTTTGCGTGGGAAGCCGATAAGACGAACGCCTTGCAGTCGTGGTTCGCCGGCTCCCATCTCGGCGACGGCAGCGCGTATGAGAAGCGCTTCGACTACAAACCCAGCCGTGCAGCCTGGGCGGAAAAGGCGCGGGCTGCCGGTCGCCGGCTTACCTTCAAGATCCGCGCCGCCGAACGGGAAGTGGTCGAGCGTTATGCCGATTTCTTTCAGGCCTTTTGTGGTGCTCGCGCACAGGTCGTGGCGACAGCCACTGCGACGGGAACGCCGGTGTGGGACTATACCGTGGCGAGCTTCGAGGCCAGCCGGGCCGCGGAATTCATCGACGGACAGATCGGAAAGAAAACGGTCACTCTCCGGGTTCCCGCCTGGATCGCCGCCCATCCCGAACGCCATTTCCTGCCCTTTCTGGCCGGATTGATGGATACCGACGGTACGGTAAGTGAGGAGCACGGCAGTGTCATCCTTGCCACTCGGAACGAGGCGTTCGCGGAGGAACTGCGGGGCCTGCTCGCCCTGTTCGGGGTGCACGGGGCCATTACCCGGCGCAAACCTCGCGAGCATGTCTGGCAGGGGAGCGTGATTCGCGACAGCGGTGGCGTGATGCTCAAGATCTCCGACTCGGAGTTCCTGAAGTGCGTGGCCGAATACATGGCGGACAGCGGCAAGCGTCGACGCATCGTTGAAAACGCCTGCCAGGCGGGGCAGTACGACCGTTATGTGATTCCTTCGCAACTCCAGGAAGCATTGGCAAGGGAAGCCGAATCGCTGGGGCACAAAGAGCGCCAGCGGCTGGGCTTTTATCATGGCTATCATCGCAGATCGACGGTAAGCCGGATTTGGCTCACCCGTTGGTTGCAGCGCTTTCCTCATCTGGCTTCGTTGGTCCGGTTTGCGAAAACCCTGCGACCTGTCGAGGCCATCCGCAGGAACCTGGATTTGCCGGAGACCTTCTACGACTTTACCGTCGAGGGGCATAACAACTATCTGGCCGGCGAAAACGGCCTGATGGTCATCCATAACTGCGGCATCGGCTATGAATTCAGCACCCTGCGTCCCAAAGGCGCCTTCGTCGCCGGCGCCGGCGCTTATACCTCCGGTCCACTCTCCTTCATGGATATCTACGACCGGATGTGCTTCACCGTCTCCTCCGCCGGCGGCCGCCGCGGCGCGCAGATGGCCACCTTCGACGTCGGCCACCCGGACGTCATGGACTTCATCCGCGCCAAGCGCGAGGACGGTCGGTTGCGCCAGTTCAACCTCTCGCTGCTGGTCACCGAAGAGTTCATGGAGGCCGTAAAGGCCGAAGCGATCTGGAAACTCGCCTTCCCGCTCACCGCCAGGGAGGTCGAGATCGACGCCATCGATATCGAGGATCCGGAGCAGGTGGTATGGCGCGAATGGCCCACCAACGACGAGTTCCTCACCAACGGTGAAGGCCTGGTGGCCTGCAAGGTCTACAAGAGCGTCCCGGCCCGCCGGCTGTGGGACCTGATCATGGCCTCCACCTACGACTTCGCCGAGCCCGGGTTCATCCTCATCGACCAGTACAACGAGATGAACAACAACTGGTTCTGCGAGAACATCCGGGCGACCAACCCGTGCGGAGAACAGGGACTCCCACCCTACGGCGCCTGCCTGCTCGGCTCGGTGAATCTCACCAAGTTCGTACTCGACCCCTTCACCGACAAGGCCCGCTTCGACTGGGAGAGCTACCGCGAGGCGGTGAGCGTGTTCACCCGCATGCTCGACAACGTGGTGGAGATCAACGGTTTGCCGCTGCCCGAGCAGCGCGCCGAGATCGAAAGCAAGCGCCGTCACGGCATGGGCTATCTCGGCCTCGGCTCCACCCTGACCATGCTGCGCATGGAGTACGGCGATGAGGGTTCGCTGGAGTTCACCGAGCGGGTCACCCGCGAACTGGCCCTGACCGGCTGGCGCACCGGCGTCGAGCTGGCGAAAGAGAAAGGCCCCGCCCCGATCATGGAGCAGGAGTTCGCGATCACCGCCGACCTGCTGCGCCGCCGCCCGGAGCTCAAGCGCGACGGCATCAAGGTGGGCGATAAACTGCCCGGCCGGGTCCTGCACGCCAAATACAGCCGCTACATGCAGCGGGTCGCCGAGGTGGAGCCGGAACTGGTGAACGAGATGGCCGAAACCGGCTGCCGCTTCACCCACCACAGCTCCATCGCCCCGACCGGGACCATCTCCCTCTCGCTGGCCAATAATGCCAGTAACGGTATCGAGCCCTCGTTCGCGCACAAATACTCGCGCAACATCATCCGCGAGGGGCGCAAGACCAAGGAGAAGGTGGACGTACTCTCGTTTGAGCTGCTCGCCTACCGTGAACTGATTAGCCAGGCGGCCGACCCCTATGCCCAAGAGGACGACAAGAAGCTGCCCGACTATTTCATCACCGCCGAACAGGTGACCCCCAAGCAGCACGTCGACATCCAGGCCGCGGCCCAGAAGTGGATCGACTCCTCCATTTCGAAGACCGCCAATGTCCCCACGGAGTATCCCTTCCAGGACTTCAAGGACATTTACCTGTACGCCTACGAAAAGGATCTGAAGGGCTGCACCACCTTCCGCTTCAACCCCGAAGCGTTCCAGGGCGTACTCGTCCAGGACAAGGATCTGGAGGCCACCACCTACCGTTTCGAGCTCGAAAACGGTAAGACGATCGAACTGAAGGGCAATGAAGAGGTGGAATACGACGGTGAAATGCACACCGCCGCGAATCTCTACGACGCGTTGAAGGAGGGCTACTATGGCAAGTTCTAACTTCGAGATCACCCTGTCCCGCTTCCGGGCCCTGGATGGAAAAGAACTCGAAGTGGTGGGCTTCGCCGAGCGCGCCTCCGAAGAGAAACCGGAGTACGTCGTCGCCCGTCACCGCGACAACAAGCGTCGCATCGGCGTCTACGAAGACCGCGCCGAGGCCGTCGATGCCCTGACGTCGGACTTCGGTCCGCTTCGCCAATTCGCTTGAAAAGAAAGTCGCACCGCAGAGACGCAGAGTTCGCAGAGGAAAGGTAGGAAACCTGCGAGCCGCGCCCCGGTTCCCTCTCCCTCCGGGAGACGACTGCAGGGACGCAGGAGGTAGAGCAACGCAGGGAGCAGTTGCCGAGGGTTAGGGTGAGGGAGATCAAGAAAAACGCGAAGCCACAAAACCACCAAACAACGTAAAACCGAGACAACAGCACGGCCGCCATCCAGGGGCGGCGTAGAGGAAAAAAGGAAAATGACCGTAAAAATCGAAACCAAGATCGTCGGCTACGGCGTCGTCAAAGAGGAAGAGGACAAGCCCGCCCCCAAGGCCGCCGAACCCAAACAGGACGAAACCCACGCCAACGTCGTCCACCTTACCGAAGAGCTCGAGCGCCCCGAAATGTTGCTCGGTTCCACCTACAAGGTGAAGACGCCCCTCTCCGAGCACGCCCTGTATGTCACCATCAACGACATCATCCTCAACGCCGGCACCGATCACGAACTGCGCCGCCCCTTCGAGGTCTTCATCAATTCGAAGAACATGGACCACTTCCAGTGGATCGTCGCGCTGACCCGCATCATCTCCGCCGTGTTCCGAAAAGGCGGCGACGTGACCTTCCTGGTCGAAGAGCTCCGCTCCGTGTTCGACCCCAAAGGCGGCTACTTCAAGAAAGGTGGCAAATACATGCCCTCCCTGGTGGCCGAGATCGGCGACGCCATCGAAGGCCACATGCGCATGATCGGCCTCATCAAGGACGAAGGCCTCGACGAACACCAGAAGGCCCTCATCGCCGCCAAGCGCAAAGAGTACGAAGGCGCCGTCAAGGACGCCGAGGCCAAAGACCCGGGCGACTTCCCCGATGGCGCCCAGCTTTGCGGCAAGTGCCAGACCAAGGCCATGATTCAGATGGACGGGTGTTTGACGTGTTTGAATTGTGGGGATTCGAAGTGCGGGTAGTGAGGGTGCACTGAAAGGGACAACGGGTTAAACGCAGAAAACGCTAGACGCTGAGGACGCGGAGATGGGGAGAGATAGTCGGGACAAACTGAATTGATGAGAAGCCGGACTTCGCACCGAAGGTGTTGGGGGTTCGGCTTTTTTTTCGGGTTTTGGCCGGAAAAGCGTGTGTTATATGGAATCCGTGCGAAGCATGGTGGATAAATGCTTAGATGTCAAATGAATAAAGAATGACAGATACACGGTGGGCAATATATATCGACATCGAAGGGTTTGGTTCACTATACGACCAAACTATGAGGGCGATTTTACCTTTAAATGCACTGATGGAGGGTATTTACAGAATCGGCGAGAAAAAATACAACGATGATGTATCGCGTTTATTTGCTCATCAATTCGGTGATGGGTTTGTAATAGTCAGTTGTTTTGAGGAGAAATTACTTGATCGTTCGGCTGCGATTGCAATTTCATTAATGAGGCATGTTCTGGCTTTAGGTGGCATCGCGAAGGCATCAATTTCAGAAGGTGGATTCTCTGGTATTAAGGGCTGCTATCCAAGAGCCATAATCGATAAAGAGAAAAGCGGCTTCGTGCCGATGGGAGCTGGATTAATGACAATAATTCCTGTTATGGGTACTGCTCTAATCAACGCCATTGGCCTCGATAAAAGAAGCCCTTCGGGCTCGTTACTTATTATTGATGCAACTAATGAGAATCGCATTTCAACGGATTTCGCTTGTCGCGAAATAGAAAATGGGCTCGTGTCGATTAATTGGTTAAAAGGCAATCAGAACCTAGTTTCAGAAATATGTGATGATGCGGGATTATCTAACCATTCTGAGCCAGAGCGTGAGTCTTTGCTGAAGAAATATATAAATAGCAATAACTTGAAACCCAAATGGGTAAGAACCACTTGCTATGAGCAAGGGGTATTCATTTAACAAAGCCTTCCAGCGGACGCAGTCGCTAGCGCGCCTGCTCCGCTGAAGGCAACGTTAGGCATCAGAAGAGATGGCGCACCTAGACCGTTCAGTAGCAACCCTAAGGTTCGCGGGAGATGATCTGCAACCCGCTGAAATCTCCGTGCTCCTCGGACATGCCGCGTCAAAGGAACAGGTCAAAGGAGAAGTGTTTGTTGGGAAGGTAACCGGGCGCTCACGCACTGCCAAAACGGGGATGTGGCGCTTGGAGGCAACGGATGCAACCCCCGACGATCTTGACGGGCAAATAGCAGAGTTGCTCGGAAAGCTCACAGGCAATCTCAGCGTCTGGGCGCAAATTTCAACAAAGTACGATATCGATTTGTTCTGTGGTCTTTTCATGAAGTGCAGCAACGAAGGACTGTCAGTCTCGGCCGAGTCCCTCAAGGCACTTGGGGAGCGAGGAATAGAGCTCAGCTTGGACATCTACGGTCCAGATGAGCCTGAGGAGAAAGAAAATGCCTAACGAGCCCATCAACTCCGACAGCCAAAACCTACGCTCCTTCGTCGCTCCGCTTTCGGCTGCGGGTTATGGGCAGCGTGTGCTGTGGAGCAAGGGGGCGAGATAAATGATCACCGAGATACGTATGGATGCTGTCGCCAGCTTCAAACACGCGACGAGTCTCCAGACCGACAAGAAGATCAATTTGATATACGGCCTTAACGGTACTGGTAAATCAACAATATCGAACTTCCTATATGAGCCGAATGATCCCCAGTTCGTGCTTTGCAGCAAGACGCCTGCCCAAACTGTGCCCATTCTTGTCTATAACCAAAAATTCATAAGAGACAATTTCTTCGTTACCGACAATCTAAAGGGCATTTTTAGCCTTTCAAAGGAGAACAAAGAAGCCGAACAGAAGATTATTGAGGGAACGAAGAAACAAGGAGAGCTGGAGCACTCGCTGCAATCGAAGCGAGACGACAAAGAAAAAGTAAATGAGTCATATTCGAAGCAGCGGCAGCAAGTGATCGAGGAAGTGTGGGGTATTAAAAAGACCTATACGGGCGGGGATCGTGTCCTCGAGTACTGCTTCGAGGGTCTGATGGGGAAAAAAGACAAGCTATTTGAACACTTGCTGTCTATTCCCAAGCCAACAGATGAGCCGCAAAGGGACATTAAAGCTCTCCGAAGAGAGGTGGAAACGCTCAAGGGCGACGATGCGAAACCCCAACAGCCGTTGCAGAACTTGGTATTCCAAGCTCCTGACGTCGAGTCCCACCCGCTTTTCGGCACAACCATCCTTGGTAATACTGACAGTGAAGTGGCAGACCTGATCGAGAAACTTGGGAACGCAGACTGGGTGAATCAAGGGATCACATACCTGCCAGATGAAGTTGACGATGTCGGAGTGCAATGCCCTTTCTGCCAAGAGACAACCATATCCAGAAAGTTTCTTGAAAGCGTCAGATCGTATTTCGATGAGAGCTATCAGAATCAACTCGATACGCTTGCTGACCTTTTACGGAAGTACCAAAGCGCAGTTGAGGCGCTACCCGGGGTTGGTGAGTTTTCGGACCACCCATTCGCACGGGAACGTAAGAGCATGCTTCTAGGGAAGCACCAAGCATTATCTACCGCCTTGCTACGGAACGTTGAAAAGATCGAACAAAAAATCAGTAGTCCCAAGGCTCCCATTTCGCTGACGGATACATCAGGCTTAGTGGCAGATTTTAATGCGGAGGTCGTCGCCATTAACAGTGATGTAGGCGCATACAATGACCGACTACAAAACCGCGAGGCCGCCCTCGCAAAGCTGAAAGACGAATTTTGGATGTTGATGCGTTGGCAGTACGACCAAACTGTGTCGCGATTTCAACACGATCTTCAGGCTGCAAATCATAAACTGAAAGATCTGGATGGTGAGGTGCGCAGTATCAATTCCGATCTTGCGAAGGTCAAGGAACGGATCACTGCAGCACAGAAGCAAACGGTAAACGTGGATGCGGCTGTTGATGCAATCAACGCAGGCCTCCTGGACCTAGGCATTGATGAATTCAGCGTAAAAAAACATTCAGACAGCCTTTATCGCATCGTACGGGCAGGCGATGAAAAAGATGCGTTTTACTCGCTCAGCGAGGGCGAGAGGATGATGATCAGCTTTCTGTACTTTTGTGAGCTCTGCAAAGGGAAATTTAGCGCAGAGGATACCCATGCCCAACGCATTGTGGTGATAGATGACCCCATTTCTAGCCTTTCGCATATTTTTGTCTTTAATGTTGGGCGCTTAATCCGCTCCATCTTCTTTAAGGGGGATCGGTATCGTCAGGTTATAGTTTTAACCCACAGCCTTTATTTTTTCTATGAGTTGACTGAGATCAATCACGACCTTAGGAAAGACACTCAGAAGCTTTTCAGGCTTTCAAAGCCATCAACTGGAAGCGTCATCCAGGAAATGAAATACGAGTCAATTCAGAACGATTATCAAGCGTACTGGTCCGTCGTAAACGACAACAGTCAGCACCCGGCGCTCATTGCCAACTGTATGCGAAACATAGTTGAATATTTCTTTAATTTTGTGGGCAAAAAGCCGTTGGGCAACGTCTTTCAAATTCCTGAGTTGCAGGACATCAAATTCCAAGCGTTCTATCGATACGTCAATCGGGAGTCCCACTCTCTTGGGCAAAATATCTTTGATATGAAAGAGTTTGACTATGACGTCTTTAAAGAGGGGTTGAAGTTGGTGTTCGAGAAAACCGGTTACCCGGAGCACTATAAGGCTATGTCTAAGTGTTAGCGGTGCCATAGTGGAGGGCGCACATAACGAATCGTTGCAGCGGACGTTTGAGTCGCCGCCCATTTTAGCTGACGCAAAAACGGTTGTCGCCTCAAGCGCCGCTGAACTAAGGCGTTGGGCCGCATGAGCAATCGCATGGACGACGAACTGACGACCGCTGAGCAAAAGCTACTTGAGGCGCTCCCGGCCCCTCCCGAGTTGGTGGAGATTCATGTATCCAACGTGTGGATTGTGGAATGGCTACCGTCCAATGAAACCCGAACCGGGCGAATGCTCCACGATTGGATGAATGAGCGGCGCCAAGGATGGTCTGCGTATTTCTCGTGCAATAACAAGAACGACGTTGTCGCGGCGATTTCGGCGGCAACAGAACGGGCTAGGAATGACAAACTGCGGCCGGTGCTCCATCTTGAGTCTCACGGTGGTGATATGGGACTTCAAGGACCGAACGGAAGCGGTGGGACCGAGATGCTGACGTGGGATGAGTTGACTGAGCATTTGCAGGCGTTGAATGTTGCAACCGGATGCAACTTAGTCGTGGTCGTCGCTGCCTGCACTGGATTTGCGGGAATTAAGGCGCTACAGCGAGGTCCTCGTGCCCCTGCGGTCGTGCTGGTTGGACCCGACGCAGTGGTGATGCCGCGCAATCTGCTCGCTGGTGCCAAAGAATTCTACAGGCGCTTTATGGACGAGAACCCAAGGCTGTCTGATATCGCCGAAAGTGCTTCTCGTGAAGCGGGAAAGGTGAATTTTGAATGGGAGCCATTTGCCATTCTTGCCTACGAGGCGCTGATTGAATCGCTTGTCAGGTCAGTGCGCCCTGCGGAACGGGCCAAGCGCGTGCAGAGAATGCGAGAGCAGATGCTCGTTGAGGCTAGGCTGACTAACGCAGAAATCCAAGCACAGCTAGGCGCCATCCCATATCTTCCACCTTGGCCGGTCTTACAGCAGACCTGGGATGAACTGTTTATGATCGACATTGATCCTGAAAATTGGAAACGTTTCGGGCTAGATCTGCGAGCCATCGTGGAACGAATCAGTTCCACAGAAAGGAAATAGCTCGTGACGTGGTTGCCCAACAATCGGCCGCCCAGCCGTGGGGTTGGGCATCTTAATGGCTGATCTCGTTATAAATCTTCTGTCGGGGTTAGTGGGTGCACTCATAGGTGCATTCGCCGGTATTTTGGCTGTGCGCCACTCTCATGTACTTCAGGCGGAGGCGGCACTCCGAAACCTTCTTGTGGCGCAGCTCATAAGCGTTCGTATGCTGGGCTCAGAAGAAGTCAGAAAAAGGCAACAAAGAGATTTTCTGGAAATCTATCAGGCGTACCAAAATCTCCGAAGTGTGTCTGGGTGGAGAAGGCGTAGGGTACTTGACACGGCGTGGCGCAACTACAAAGGCAACTACGAGGATGCCGTACCTCTATTCGGTGAGCAGTCAGTTAAGAATAGCGGCACATCAACAACAGTCACAGGACGCGGCTTCACGCGCGAAGAAGTCATGGAGAAGATCGATCGCTTCCTGAAATGTTTAAGCTAAATAAGCCCAACAAAGGGGGGGGATGAAATGTTTACAACAAAGGGGGGGGTACGGGGTCTACCATCGAATTTGCATAGTGACGGGACCCCTTGAAGCCAGTTAGGATTGTCCTTGGCGGGGGTGTGGCTCACGGGGTCGGTGGCCGGTTTCCGGCTCGCTCGGACCTGAAATGCCGCCTCCGCCACCTTGCATCATCCGATGGGTCGAACGGGATGGTGTCGATCAGTTTCTGATGTGGCTCTGTAAGTAGACGAGACCGGCGGATGATTTTCAAGCGGGTTCTGACTTATGGAGACACTAACAATGCCAACCCCCTCCGAAATTCGTGTCAGCATCGATGTCGGCTGCCACAGCCACAGTGTTGCTATTGGCCTGCCTTCTGGCGAAGTGCTGGATGAGTTCGATCTTGCGCATCGTCCGGAAGGATTTGATCTTTTCTTCGAACGAGTAGAGAGCCACCAACGCCGCTATGGTGGTGGGGTATCGGTAGCCATGGAAGGGTACAACGGCTGGGCTCGTCCGCTGGATACCCTGGTTCGCTCCCGCGGTTATCGCCTATTCAACATCAACAACCTCAAGCTGGCCCGATTCAAGGAAATTTTTCCAGCAGCGGCCAAGAGTGACCGCATCGATGCCCGCAAGGGCCTCGAGTTATTTCAGCTTGGCGACCACCTTCCCGTTGCGAAAAGTGTGCTCCAGGAGGTTGCTGCAACGCCCCTAGAGAATGAAAAGCTCAAACGCCTCACTCGCCGTCGCCGCACCCTCGTCAATGAACGAAGTCGGCTGCTCAGCCGCATGCAGGCTGATTTACAGGCTGTTTGCCCTGGCCTCCTAGCCATCACGAAGGATGCCGACAACGTCTGGTTTCTCAACCTTCTTTCCCACGGTGACGACCTTTCGAAGTTGGCGCGCCTTCGGCAATGCACCATCCTCGGGATCAAAGGCATTGGTCGTAAGTACGCCTCGATAATCACGGCTTGGCAGAAAACGGCCAGCTTTAGCCACGATGTCGCGTGGGTCGGGCCAATGATCGTTGAGGATGCTCGCCGTGTGCTGGAACTGCGCACGAAGCTCAAGGCACTGGAGGCCCAGTGCCTTGAGCTGATGGAGCAATCTCAGATCGCACAGCTCATCGACTCGATCCCCGGTTTTGGGCCGGTCTGTTCCTCTGAAATTGCTGGTGAACTGGGAACCATCGAACGATTCCCCAAGGACGGAAGCCTCGCGGTGTATCTCGGCATGGCGAATCTCGACAACAGTTCCGGTAAACAGCGAGGGTCGAAGAATCCGAAACACGTCAATACGCGAGCCAAGGCAGCGATGATGGTTGGCGTGGATCGCCATCGCAAGCAGGTCCCCGAATCACAGCGTTACTATGAGAAAAAACGAACTCAGGGAAAGACACATAATCAAGCCATTCGGGCTTTGGGTCGACATCTCAGTCGCGTTATTTTTTCCATGCTCAAGCAAGGAAGGTATTACGAATTTAGAGAGGACAAAAATTCGGCCGATTGGTTAAAAAAAGCTTGAAAATACGAGCGGGATGTTCAGGTCTCGCATTGTTGCACACTGCCAAGCCCTCGCCCCTGACCGACCACCCCCGCCACCGTCAGGCACAATCTCCTCAAGGCCGAGGCCAGATCAACCCGGACACCCACCGTAAGAACACAAAGGAAAAAGCCGGGCGCGCGGTCGCCGTCTATTCGACTTCGCCTGTGGTCGAGGGGCGACATAGGTTGATTTGTCGCGATCGAATCGGTTTTTGGCTCAGCAGGCCTAACTTAGCGCGAGCGAAATTTGCGGGTCTGGCGATCCGCAGCGGAGGTACGTGACAGGAAAGAAGGGCGCTACGCCAACAGCGTTCGGGAGGCGCCGATTCCGGGCGTTCGTCGATAGCCGAGTTGCTGGCAGGCTTGTTTGAGGTGATTCGCCGCGCCCACAAGTCCCTTGAAGGGGCTCTCGAACTGGGTGGTCAGGTAGCCCCACTGCTTGGGATCGATCTCCAGGCGCTGGAGGATGGATGGCAGGTGCTCGGGGATGGCGCCGCGCTTGCCTTCACGGATGAGCCGTCCGGTGAAGTCCACCAGGTCCAGGTAATCGGTGAGCCGAAAGGGCAGGCCCTTGGGCATCGGTTCACGCGGGTTGCCGGCAAACGGCAAAAGGCGGGCCGGTTGTGATGGCGGCTCATTGGGATGGCTCGCCTGCTTCGCGGCGGTAGCCCGCTCCTGAACAGAGGTGAATTCGGACGCCTCCGGCGTCTGTGCCATCTGCGCCCGAACCGGATTCAGATCCACGTAGGCCAGACAAGCCGCCAGGGCCTTTTCATCAAGCAGCGCCTGAGATTTGAAACGGCCCTCCCAGAAACGGCCAGTGCAGTTATCTTCCTCATTCGCCTTGCGGGCGATCTCCTCGTTCAGGCAGCGCATGAACCAGCTGATGTCCGCCAAGCGCGAACGCTCGGCGAAGGTATCGACGACGCGCAGCTCCGCAGGGAGAAGCGTTTCCCCGCGTTCGAAGCGCCGGGTCAGCTCATTCCCGGAGAACAGCGCATGCCAGCGGCGAAGGACTTCCGGTGTGTCCCAATCCGTTGCAGCTTCGCGGTCGACGTGTAGGACCAGATGGTAGTGGTTCGACATGATTGCGTACGCGCATACGTCAAGGGCGAATACCTGGGAGAGCTGAAACAGGCGCTCGCGAATCCAGCCGCGGCGGTGTTCGAAGCTGCTGCCCGAGACGGCGTCTTCACCACAAAGAAAGGCACGGCGCACGCAGCGGGCGACGCAATGGTAATAAGGGGTGGCCTCGAGCGAGACGAGGGCTTTCCGTGGTTTGGGCATGGCATCTATTCCTTGATAACAGTGCGGGTTTACAGACTCTCAGAACTGGGAGAGGATGGCAATGGCTTGGAGTGGGTGTCCGGGTAATTAGTTTCCGGGTAATTATGCTCGGAACTGGCCGTATCCAGCCCGCCGAGGATGTTGAGAAGTGTCGACTTGCCGCTGCCGGAGGCCCCCAGCAGGACCACGAACTCGCCTGCATAGAAAACCAGATCGACACCGCGAAGCGCACGGATCTCCACTTCGCCGACATGGTAGGTCTTGGTCAAATCCTCGGTGCGGAAGACGATTTTTCCGGATTTATCGGGCACGGTGATTCCTGATGTCGAACCTGCACCGAGTATACGGCAAGAAGCCGCCTGCGACGCTGCAAAAAAAGCGGCAGAGGCTCGGGAGCGGTGTTGCCGCACAAAGGCCGGCCTTATCGTGGTACCGGATGCCGGATTTCGCAATCCTTGTCCTGTTTGACTAACGCATAGTGCAATCGCACTATTAAAATCTGCCGATTGGGCAGCTTGCGTAGACGTAGAACCCTGTGGCCGCGCTCCAACCGCTTCGCCCTTCCGGGATGGTGCGGGGTTCGGCGTAACGGGTGAGTGGAACAGGAGTCCCGACCCTTGCAGATAAAGTCCCTGTCAAAATACGACGCGACCCGCGTACTGGAGCTGATCCACCGAAGCGTTTCCTGCACCACAGAAGCGCAACTGGTTGACATCATGGCGGAACTGCGCGGGCTGATCGGCTATCAGGCCGGTCTCTCCGCCGTCGCCGGGAGAAAGAACGGCGCGCCGCCGGAACTGCACGTGGTCAACGTCGACTATCCGCACGACTACCTGGCCGAACTGTTCAGAAGAGATCTGGTCAGGAAGGACCCCATCGTGGCCGAAAACTTCAGGACCTTCCGCCTGCAATATTGGGGCGATACCTTCACCCGCACACCGTTCACCGCAGACACACACGAAGTCATCTCCCTGGCAGAAGACTTCGGGTTCAACGAGACGAGCCAGGGACACGGATACGGCCATGGCGTCAAAACGGGAAACGGCAATATCGGCAGCTTTTTCTGCTATCACGGACTGGAGCGCAGCGCCAGGACTGAAACCATTCTCACCCTCCTCGTCCCCCATTTCCACGAAGCCCTGAGTCGAATCGTCGGTCCGAAACTCGGTTCGATACCCGCCCTCACGCCGCGCGAAAAGGAGCTCCTCGCATGGCTCGCTCAGGGAAAGAATACGTGGGAGATCTCCGCCATCCTGCGAATCAGTGAACGCACGGTCAAATTCCACGTCGGCAACATCCTGCAAAAACTCAATGCCTCCACCCGAGGCCACGCCGTCGCCATCGCCCTGGGGCATGGGCTGATGGAAATGGAGTGACCTGTACTTAGGTACAGGTTACGTGGCTGCCGCCCTTTGGCATCATCAAGCCATCGATTCCCTGACATCCTGTCCAGGCGCCGTTGGACCGCTGAACCGCCCTGAAGAGAGGTTTTCTCCGTGAGGCTTTTGCCGTGAGACGGCCCGGGTGAGTAGAGATGTCTTGCTCTTGAGCGGCCGTGCAGCACTCGGCATCAACGCCATTGGCAGAGTCAGAGGGAAGGGCGCAAGCGCCGAGGGTGTCAGCTCCAACATTCCGACACCTACTTTCCGCCCTCGGTTGTTCGAATACTGGAACCGGTTCCTTCTCACGATCGCGGACTTCCCGCTCGGAGTGCTTAGGTGACCGAGTGTGAACGGCATCTTTCGGGTCGACGCGGACCCATCGACCATCCGGCATGACAAAAAAGGGAGCCAAAACATGAACAAAATGCAACGTGCACTCGGATGCGCATCGCTGGCCGGTCTGATGACCCTGACGGCCTGCGGCGGAGGGGGCGGCAATAACGATGTTGCCGGGACCGTCTGGTGCCCGGCCTGGGAGGCGGGCCAAGGGGTGAGCTATACCCGCACCGAGACGGTGGCCGGGGTGCCCACCCAGACGGAGGCGAACCTGGTCGTGACCGTGCGCGATGGTGACGCGGTCGCCGTGACCGACGGCGAGACCACGGGGCTGTTCGCGATCGAGGCCGGGGCGTACGCACCGGTGTCGCGGCTCGATACCCAGGTCTATGTGGACTCGGACCCGACGGACGGCATCGTCGAGCCGGAGGGCATCCTCTACAGCCCGGTCACCTACAGCTCGCAGACGGCGTTCTGTCCCCCGCCGGCCGTCGGCGAGAGTTATGCGGCCACAGCGTTTTGGCCGGGCCCGGACGGACGTGGCGGTGAGTATGTCGATACGACCATGACCGTAACCGCGGTCGCAGACGAGACGGTATCCGTGCCGATGGGCGATTTCTCGGCGCGCAAGGTCGTAATGGACAAGCTTGAGGGCGTTACCGGGTCGGTGGTGACCCGCTATTACGTGGCCGGCCTGGGCGTGGTCAGAGAGGTCGAGGAGATCGCCTCCGCCGACACCATCATCACCCGCGAGCTGGTGGCCTACGACGAAGCCGCCCCGGCCCTCGGTACGGCAGAGAACCCGATCGTGGTGACCGCCGGTTCGACCTATGACGCACTGAGCCATGTGTCCTACGTGGCGCGCATCGGCGCCGGTTCGCTGCACTTCAGGCTGACGGGGCTGTACGTCAACAACGAGCACGAGATAACCCTCTCCGAGATGACCGACAACGCGGATCTCTACATCTACGCGGACGCGGCCTTCGAGTCCTCGATGTGCAGCTCCATCAACACGGCCGAGGCCAATGAGAGCTGCCTTGCCACGACCACGGCCGAGGGCGAGCTGTACATCCGGGTGGACGGGAGCTTGTCGACGGCGGGCACGGACTTCGCCCTGCGGGTGGGGACCTGAGCACCCGTGACGGGCGTGTCGGCGGCTCGCCGGTCATCGCCGTTCGTAATCAACGAGGGAATTCGAGATGGACAGATTCGATTATCAAACACGCCCGTTTCGGGGGGCTCGCGGAAGGTCCGTCGCGGCGCTGGCGTTGGCGCTCTTCGGTCTTGTCGTCGGTAGGGAAGCGCTGGCATTCGCCGAAGATATCGTGGCGCCGGGTACGCTGCTGCTCGACGTCGATACCGTGGTGGACAGTACCGATGCCAACCCGGCTGATGGGGTTTGTGCCGACAGCCAGGGGCGCTGCAGCCTGCGCGCGGCGGTGCAGGAGTTCAACGCCTTCGGGCCCGACGAGGGTTTAATCCGGGTGCCGGGCGGCACCTACGCGCTTGAGCTGGTCGGGGCGGGCGAACTTTTCTCGGCCACCGGGGACCTGAACGTGACTGGCGGGGTCCTGCGCATCGACGGCTCGGGTGATCCGGCAAACCCCACGATCATCCAAGGTACGGCATCCTGGGATGACCGGCTCATCAGTGTTGCCGGTACGTCGGACCTCACCATCGAAAACATGGTGCTGAGCGGCGGGAACGTCGGCGGTAACGGTGGCGCGGTCTGGGCCGCGGATACCTCGTCGCTGACACTCAGGGACTGCTCGGTCACCGGCAACACCGCCGCTGGGAACGGGGGCGGCGTGGCCGCGCAGGGCACCGGTCTCACCGTCGAGCGTTGCCGGATCGGCACGAACGTCGCCGGTTCATCCGGCGGCGGCCTCTACACCGAGGCCACGACCGCCGTCATCCGCGACACCACCATCGACGGCAACGGCGCAGGGACTGCTGGCGGGGGGCTGTGGGCCTACTCCGAACTGGGATCGGTCGCCGTGGTCAATTCCACGGTGAGCGGCAACCAGGCGACCAACGGGGGCGGGATTCTGTCCGCCGGCAATGTCGGGCTCTACAGCGTGACGGTGACGGCGAATCTGGCCGAGAGCGTCTACCCGGATGACACGCCCCATGGCGGCGGCCTCTACGCGTCGGGTTTCACGGAGCTGCGCAACTCCATCGTCGCGGGTAATGCCGCCGGGGACGCAGCAACGCTGTATTCCGAGGACTGTTACGGAGACATCAACGACCTCAGGAGCAGGGGTTACAACCTCCTCGGAAGCGATAACCCGGACACCCACCGTAAGAACACAAAGGAAAAAGCCGGGCGCGCGGTCGCCGTCTATTCGACTTCGCCTGTGGTCGAGGGGCGACATAGGTTGATTTGTCGCGATCGAATCGGTTTTTGGCTCAGCAGGCCTAACTTAGCGCGAGCGAAATTTGCGGGTCTGGCGATCCGCAGCGGAGGTACGTGACAGGAAAGAAGGGCGCTACGCCAACAGCGTTCGGGAGGCGCCGATTCCGGGCGTTCGTCGGTAGCCGAGTTGCTGGCAGGCTTGCTTGAGGCGGTCCGCTGCGCCTACAAGTCCCTTGAAAGGGCTCTCAAACTGGGTCGTCAGGTAACCCCACTGCTTGGGATCGATTGCCAGGCGCCGGAGAATGGATGGCAGGTGTTCGGGGATAGCGCCACGCTTGCCCTCGCGGATGAGCCGTCCGGTGAAGTCCACCAGGTCCAGATAATCGGTGAGCCGAAAGGGCAAGCCCTTGGGCATGGGCTCTCGCGGGTTGCCGGCAAACGGCAGAAGGCGGGCCGGCTGTAATGGGGTCTTGTCGGGATACTCCGCTAGCTTTGCCGCGGCGGCACGCTCCTGAACGGAGGTAAATTCGGACGCCTCCGGCGTCTGTGCCATCTGCGCCCGGACCGGATTGAGATCCACATAGGCCAGACAGGCCGCCAGCGCCTTCTCATCAAGCAGCGCCTGGGATTTGAAACGGCCCTCCCAGAAACGGCCGGTGCAGTTATCTTCCTCATTCGCCTTGCGGGCGATCTCCTCGTTCAGACAGCGCATGAACCAGCTGATATCCGCCAGGCGCGAACGCCAGAGCTCCGCGAAGGTATCGACGACGCGCAGCTCCGCAGGGAGGAGCGTTTCCCCGCGCTCGAAGCGCCGGGTCAGCTCATTCCCGGAGAACAGCGCATGCCAGCGGCGAAGGACTTCTGAACTATCCCACTCCATTGCAGCCTCTCGGTCGACATGCAGGACCAGATGGTAGTGGTTCGACATGACGGCATAAGCGCACACGTCTAAGGCGAATACCTGAGAAAGCTGAAACAGGCGCTCGCGTATCCAGCCGCGGCGGTGCTCAAAACTGCTGCCCGAGGCGGCGTCTTCACCGCAAAGAAAGGCGCGGCGTACGCAGCGGGCGACGCAATGGTAGTAGGGGGTTGCCTCGAGCGAGACGAGGGCTTTCCTTGGTTTGGGCATGGCATCTATTCCTTGATGGCAGTGCGGGTTTACAGACTCTCAAAACTGGGCGAGGATGGCAATGGCTAAACGTGAAGGGCCGCCGGTTTTCACGACTTGGTCCTATTATGAATCATCTTATTGACCGAACCCGCCATGGAACAATACAAACTGGTTCTCCCTGAACACCTCAACCACTACGGCTATCTTTTCGGCGGCAACATGCTCAAGTGGGTCGATGAGTATGCGTGGATAGCCGCCAGCCTGGAACATCCGGGCTGTAAGTTCGTCACTATCGGTATGGATGGGGTGGAGTTTCGCAAGGGGGTCAGCAAGGGGACGATACTCCGCTTCGTCATCGAAAAGGCGGAGCAGGGGAGCACCTCTATTCGATACACGGTAAAGGTCTTCGCCGATGATATCGAGACCGGTCGGGAAGAGAATGTATTCTCCACCCATGTGACCTTTGTCTGTTTGGGCGATAATGGGAAGAAGATACGCATCCCGTGCGACTGACCTTTGCGATCGGTTTGCTGATCGCCTCGAATTAGTCGTGGGAATACAGGTCTACCCTCTTGCGTTCGTCTTCGTTGCAGATAGTGCTTGGTTAGGCGCGACGGGGACGCGACGGGGACGCGACGGGGACGCGACGGGGACGCGACGGGGACGCGACGGGGGTCAGGTCTCGCATTGTTGCACACTGCCAAACCCTTGCCCCTGACCGACCACCCCCGCCACCGTCAGACACAATCTCCTCAAGGCCGAGGCCCTGGCTTGGGTACTAGCGGACGACCCCGACCACCCCACCGCCGAAACCCTTGCCCTCGTCGCCCAACTCATCCGGGAGGCGAGTGTTTACCTCTGCAGAGCCTATGGCTTGCCCCGGGTACAACCGCCATAACCCGTTCTCGTCTTAAGCTTTCCAGCTTGATACATTAGGGGTTAAGCGAGCAAGACGTGAATCGATGGACGGACGCACGCCCGGAGACAATAGGGGGACCCCACAGGGACAGTATACCTATCACTAGAAGTTTCGGGGACGGCAACAAGAGACTATCGGGACGGCAGGCGAAGCGGGTGAACTAATGCCTTGCCGTTTGCTAACCACAGGGGCAAGGAAATGAGTGACAGTAGCAACGCGCAGACAATAGGCGGCTATGTTGATAGCGCCCGCGAGTCGGGTGCTGTGAAGATTGATACGCAGGAGGGGGAATACTACGTCGTTGCCCTGCAACAAAGGAAGACGGGCGTTCCAGCACCGTTTGACGGGGCTGAAGAGCTATTAAAGCCGCCGCTCAAGCGCGCTGCCTATTCGGATCGGACTGCGTGGTTAATGGCGGCGTTGTCGGAGCTGGCCTATACAAAGTTCGAATCGCAAGCGGAAGTTCGAGCCGACTTTACCGCTAGGCTCGCGGATGCAGGACTTATGCTTCATAGCATTTATGATGAACCAAATACCGGCACACAAGCTTTTATCGCGCGGCGTCCCGATTCATTCACTGTGCTCGCCTTTAGAGGGACGGAGAAAGATCGTAAAGATATTCTTACCGATCTCAACGCTCGATTTTACAATACACCGACCGGCCGAGCACATCAGGGGTTTGCGATGGCTTACGAGGGCATTCGCAAGGATATCGTTTCGGATTTGCGCGAATTGCAGCAAAATGACCAACTCGACCGGTTGTTTGTGACGGGGCACTCATTGGGGGGCGCGTTGGCCACAGTGGCCGCCTGTAATCTGGAAAAAGAGTTCCTGGTTGCGGCGTGCTACACGTTCGGAAGTCCGCGCGTGGGCACAGCGGAGTGGTCGGATGCTGTTAAGACACCAGTTTATCGGATCGTGAATGGCGCCGATGGTGTGCCGTTGGTCCCCTTAAGTAGCCTAACGCGTGGAATCCTTCTGGCCCTTCCGACAATTCCGCTTCTAGGATGGCTTAATAAGCCCGTGCACAGTTTGCTCGACAAGGGGTACGCCGGATTCCAACATGCGGGCGACTTCCGTTTTGTGAAAGGCCAAGCGCACGCCGCGCGACTGAAAATCGGATCTGCCGCAGCGTGGGAAAGAGTTAAGCACGTGGTTTGGGGAAAGTTTATTGGAGCTTTCAAGCGCCTAAGTCCAAAGGCACTTTCTTCGAGCTTTTCAGACCATTCCATTTCTGAGTACGAAGCGAAGCTCCGAAAAATAGCCGAAGATCGTAACTGATCCGTCTTCTACCAAATGTTTATTTTACATGGACACCCAGTCTCCTCAAGGCCGAGGCCTTGGCCTGGGTACTAGCGGACGACCCCGACCACCCCACCGCGGAAACCCTTGCCCTCATCGCCCAACTCATCCGGGAGGCGAGTGCTTACCTCTGCAGAGCCTATGGCTTGCCCCGGGTCCAACCGCCCATAACCCGTCCTCGCCTTAAGCTTTCCAGCTTGATACATTAGGGGTTAAGCGAGCAAGGCGTGAATCGATGGACGGACGCACGCCCCGAGACAATAACAGGGAAATCAATGGCCTATTTACGGGAAGTCGAACTGAAGTACAAGATCACAGAAGTCGAGAGCGACGTCATCGGGGGGGACGCGGGTAGCTCCTCGCAGGTGTACCAGCTGTTCAGCGACCTTCAGAACGAAACCAAAGAGAAGTTCATCACCATCAACCTCGACACTAAAAACAGGGTAGTCTGCTTCGAGGTGGTGGCTATCGGCTCCCTCAACGCCATTCACGCCCGGCCAATGGAAGTCTTCCGCACCTCTATCATGGTCAACGCCGCCTCCGCTATCGTGGTTCACAACCACCCATCCGGCGACCCGAACCCAAGCCAGGCCGATATTCACTTCACCCAAAGACTGGTCAACCTGTCCCAGGAAATGGGCTTGAACCTTATCGACCACGTGATCATCGGAACCGGGAAGTACTACAGCTTCTTCGACAGCGGGGTCTTGAGTGACCTTAGAAAGCGTTCCGGGCGGTAACTGGCGCAACGTTTCGCGGAGCATGTGTATGGCCGCAAAGACAAGAATCATGTACATCGAATGTGTCGGATAAATCGAGTCAGAGTAACTTAAGTTCATCGAATCGGCCCTCCCAGAAACGGTCGGTACGGCTATCTTCCTTATTCGCCTTGCGGGCGATCTCCTCGTTCAGGCAGCGCATGAACCAGCTGATGTCCGCCAAGCGCGAACGCTCGGCGAAGGTATCGACGACGCGCAGCTCCGCAGGGAGAAGCGTTTCCCCGCGTTCGAAGCGCCGGGTCAGCGCATTCCCGGAGAACAGTGCATGTCCGAATTCCGGGGACACCCATTAGCCGCCCCGCAGCCCTCGAAGGAAGGCGTCGGTTCTTGCAATGAAGCATCTTCGTCGCAGACCTGTCCCGATTACGAGCGTGCCCCACGAGAAAGCGGAGTAGCCTCGCCGGTGCTATATATCCAAGACCCCGGTATGTATAGTAGTGGACACCCAATATTGAACACTACAGTCCAGCCGAATGCCAAGCCCGAAGCGAATATCGTCGGCTGCGCTTTTCCTTTCCGCTGAGAAGAAAACAATGGGGCAGATTAAGAGATTAAAGCTTAGTTTCGAGCGCAAGCGGGTTGATGATGACCTTCTCCACGAAGCGTTGGAGTCAGCCGAACAAGCCTATCGGCTGTTCAAGGAAATGGAAAATGACGTAAGGGAAAAGGTTGTCTGCCTCCACCTCACCGACAAATACGAAATCATTTCCTTCGAAGTCGTCTCCATAGGTACGCAGACCTATGCGATAGCCGATCCGGTCGAGATACTGCGGGGCGCGGTGCTCGTTCAAGCTTCTAAGATCATTATCCTTCATAATCATCCGCTTGGTTCACCGGAACCTTCTGATGCGGACATCAAGGGAGCGAGGAACCTGAAGGAAAAGGGTGCTGTTCTGAATATCGAACTCCGAGATGCGATCGTCATTGGAGACGGAGGCTTTGTCAGCCTGGCCGAAAGGGAGTTGATTTAGTGCTACTCCGGTCGGACCGGACAATGATGGGCAGTAACGTTTTGGCGGTTAGGTGCAAATCGTTTGACTACATGGGAAGCCACAGATCCGAACGGATATGTGGATTTGCCCAGCAGAGTTAGAGAATTGGATTACAGAATACGACGCTGCCGTTGTTGATCCGAGCGCCAAGACGGGGTCAGGTCTTTCATCTTGCATTTATTATCAATGAAGTAACAGATGCACAGCATATCTACGCCCGGGTAAGAGTGCTTTTCACACAGTTTGTCGAGTGCGTGACCTGCAGCGGTAGTAGCGGCGAAGCGTACTCCGAATTGCTGGTTACTATTGACAAGCGAAACGGGAAGGCGGGTTTCAAAGCGCTTTGATGGCGGGAAATGAAAGGAGGCGTTGAAAGTAAATGGTGGTCGTTCAGAACACTTTGCGCGGGGCCCCTCGCGGAATTCGCCGGTCTCATGGATGCGCAGCGTGTTGCTGCGGGAGAACTCGTGCTTCACCTACGTTTTTAGCAGCTGTTTCAGGTCCTCGCAGCCTACGCAGACGCGGGCCTGCTCGAAGCCTTCTCGATGAGGCGATAGTTCGCCTCTCCCTCGCGGACCAGCACGAAGCCTCGGTTTCGCTTGTAGCTCCGCACCTCCAAGGCATGGCCACGCGGCAGCACCGCGGCTCGGTGCATCACTTCGGTGACTGCGTTGCCTTTTCGATCACGTTAGCACCTTCGGTTTCCCGTTTGTCATCCGCTACGCCTTGAACAATGAGAGGACTACGGACGAGCCGGGTGCCCAGTGGGTCGTCGAAACCTTTCCCTCGGGTTGGGGGTGATCCCAACAATTGCGCAAAACTCGCCGCGAGGGAAAAGGTGCAGTACAGTGAGAGGCCACGGAGTTGGCAGGGATAGGGCATCGCGCGTCGATGGGTTGAGCGGCATGACGATGATAATGGAAGAACATGAGAGATTCCCCGGCTTTAGGTGGTGCGAAAATAAGCCGGTAAGAAGTCTCGGAGGGGGTAGGAGTGACTGGGATGGATCGGAAGCTATCGAGACGCCGGACGGGCGCGAACGGAGGCATTCTGGCATTGGTGTTGCTGCTGGCCAGCGGTGCGGCCGGGGCCGGAAACCTCTACCGCTGGACGGATGCTAATGGCGTCACCCACTTCGGCGACAAGCCCGGGCCCGGAGCAAGCGCAGTGGAGGTCGGGCCTCTGAACGGCTACCGTGCGCCACCCGTTCCGGCTTCATCGGACCCCAAGCTGAAGGAGGCTGCAGGTCAACCAAAGGTGGTCATGTACGGAACCGAATGGTGCGGTATCTGCAAAAAGGCGCGTGCCTATCTTGGCCGTAACAGCATTTCGTACACGGAGTATGATGTGGAGAAATCGGCAAGAGGCAAGCGGGACTACCGTCGCATGAACGGGTCGGGGGTGCCGATTTTTCTGGTGGGCGGCCAGCGGCTGAACGGCTTTTCAGAAGAGCGTTTCGAACGTCTGCTGGATACCGGGAACCAGTAAACGGTCAAGGGCCGTGCAAATACCAAGAACCGAATTTCGCAACCTGGTCCTATTGAACCATCTTATTGACCGAGCCCGCCATGGAACAATACAAACTGGTCCTCCCTGAACACCTCAACCACTACGGTTATCTTTTTGGCGGCAATATGCTCAAGTGGGTCGACGAGTACGCGTGGATAGCCGCCAGCCTCGAACACCCGGGCTGTAAGTTCGTCACCATCGGTATGGATCGGGTGGAGTTTCGCAGGGGGGTCAGCAAGGGGACGATACTCCGCTTTGTCATCGAAAAGGCGGAGCAGAAGAGTACCTCCATTCGGTACACGGTAAATGTCTTTGCCGATGATATCGAGACCGGTCAGGAAGAGAATGTCTTCTCCACCCATGTGACTTTCGTCTGTTTGGGTGATAACGGGAAGAAGATACGTATTCCGGGCGACTGACCTTTAAGATCGGTTTGCTGATTACCTCGAATTGGCCGTGGATCAAGTCAGTCCCCAGAACAAAACAACGTGAAAATAGGGGTCAAAAATAGGGGTCAGGTCTTTCCTGTTGCATTCCTTTCAAAAATAGGGGTCAGGTCTTTCCTGTTGCATTCCTTTCGGGTATGGTTTGGCTATGGCGCGACCGCTTCGAATTGAATTTGCAGGTGCCCTGTACCATGTGACCTCGCGGGGAGATGGTCAGGAGGATATCTATCGGGATGATGAAGACCGGCGCCTGTTCCTTGGCATCCTTGGTGAAGTGTGCGAGCGCTTCAGTTGGGTGGTGCATGCCTACTGCCTGATGGACAATCACTACCACTTGCTTGTGGAGACGCCGAACGGCAACCTGTCAAAGGGCATGCGGCAGCTCAACGGCGTTTACACCCAAAGGTTCAACCGCAAGCACGGTCGGGTGGGCCATGTCTTCCAGGGGCGGTACAAGGCTGTCCTCGTGCAGAAGGAGGCGTATTTGCTGGAGCTGGCGCGCTATATCGTCCTCAACCCAGTCCGGGCCCGGATCGTGAGGAGCGCAAAGGGTTGGCCGTGGAGCAGTTATCGGGCGACCGCCGGTCAAAGCAGGGCAGCCAGCTGGCTGCACACCGACTGGCTCCTCGGATCTTTTGCACGGCAGAGGGTGCGAGCCATGGAGCGCTACCGCGAGTTCGTGGCCCAGGGTAGAAATCAGCCGAGTCCCTGGGAACAGCTAAAGGGCCAGGTCTATTTGGGCTCCGAGACGTTCGTGGAGAAAATGCAGGCGCGGCTGGATAACAATAAAGATCTGAGCGAAATCCCACAGAAGCAGCGGCGCACGCTACCCAAACCGCTGCACCATTATGCCAAGCATTTCCCCGGCCGAGATTCTGCGTTAGTGGCTGCTTACGCGAGCGGCGGATACAGCATGAAGGAAATCGGGGACCATTTCGGGCTGCACTACTCCTATGTCAGTCGGATAATCAGTCGTGCGAGGAATGCAAAAGGAAAGACCTGACCCTGCTGCATGACAAAGGAAAGACCTGACCCTGCTGCACCCCAAAAAAAGGGGTTGGGTCTGGCAGTCGCCTGAGGCTGGGTGCCTGAGGGTAGGGACGACCATCGCAGTATTCCTGCTGACTCCACCTCAAGCCGCAAGGGAAGGAATAATGGGGGCGGAATGAATCAAACGCGCCGGGTCGGGCTCCCAACCGAGCATTTTCGGTTTTGCCCCGACCGGCCTGCCTCAAGGTTAGAGGAAGCCATGCCGATGCAGGAGGACGTTAAACTTTGCAGTGTTCCGCAAGTCAGGCATGATGATCTTTTCGGGAACTACAGGTGGGAAGCACCCATGCGGGATCTGAACGGTATTGCCACCGTTTATGAGCGTCGGATCAAAACCGTCACGCTGAAGCGGTCTCCAGAACACATCGCAGATCCGGAAGGCAAGCCTAATGCCGACCGTCCCGATGAGGTCTATCAGCTTTTGACGGCCATCTATTCCCACCTGGATGACGATCAAGAGCATCTTGTGATGCTGGTGCTGAATGTCTCCAACGACGTAGTCGGCTACAAAGTCATTTCGTCGGGTACCCAGTCTTCAGGGCATGGAGATGCCAAAATCATATTTAGGAACGCGCTGATGCTTGGCGCGGCGAAAATCATCCTCGCCCACAATCATCCCAGTGGGTCGTTGAAAGTCTCGGATGCCGATATTGCTTTTACGAAGAAGGTCATCGAGGCGGGCCGGACGCTCGATTTGCCTTTGGTCGACCACATCATCTATACGCCGAACGCGTACACGTCGATGAGGGCGGAAGACTGCTGTCGGTTTGAATCCCTGACCTGAGCTTTTCCCCTGAAAGGCAAAAAGAGGTCAAAAGGGTAGAGTAGAAGGCAGCGCCTGCCTTTTACTCTACCTACCTCATGACGACGATGCTTTATTATCCGTAAAAGTCCTGATCGAAGGAGCAGAAGCGGTCGAGTACACTTGCCCCCGAGGCATTCGCCTCAGAAGAGCTGTGACTCAAGGAGGAGTTATGCGTCTTAACAATATACCTTTCAGGAAGACCCGTGGTGGCTTGCTTTCGGCCTCCATCCTATTGACCGGCCTGGCGGTGGCTTCGAACGCATCGGCTACTCAGATAATGGTGCAGGTAGACAACCTCGCTCCCGATCAAGGGGCCACCCTTACTCCGCTTTGGTCAGGATTTCATGGTGGAGATTTCGATCTCTTTGACTTTGGGGATCCTGCATCCGAAGCATTGGAACGCCTGGCTGAAGATGGCGATACCGGTCCCGCCATGGATGCGTTCGCCGCAACGACGCCCAATGGCGTGCAAGGGACACTGCCTGCAGCGATTGGCCCAGGTGAAAGTCTTTCCATGGGCTTCTTACTGAACGACAGTGAGGCTCAGCGATACTTCAGTTATGCCGCTATGGTCGTGCCGAGCAATGATGCCTTCATCTCCAATGATGACCCGAAGGCTTATTCTATCTTCGATGATGAAGGTAAATTCACCGGCACCGATTTCGTTGTAAAAGGAAGCGACGTTTGGGACGCGGGTACTGAAGTGAATTCGGAGGTTCCTGAGGAGACGGCGTTACTGGGGCAAACGGTGCCTGATACCGGGACTGATGAAAACGGCGTCGTTGAACCGCATCCGGGTTTGATGGAACCGGGCGACGGCGGTATCGTCGACGATCCGCGGTTTACCAATGCCGACTTCAGTTCCGAGGGCTATGAGCTGGCTCGCATTACGGTTAGTGAGAGGGAACCGGTGAGTGTTTCCGAACCTTCTACGCTGGCGCTGCTGGTGGGCGGTTTCCTGGCCGCATTTTTGGGCGCACGCCGCAAGCGGAAGCCAGCCTAGCTGGAAGGTCCCATAAGCGAGGGGGTCGGTGGCAAAAGGCCACGATACATGGGAACCGTCACCGACCCCCTTGTTCTGTCTGACTCACTGAATGGAAGAGGGCTTATCATTCTTAGGATTGGAAGGATGGTAGACCCCCCCTACCCTGTTCGTGTGGCTTTTGCGCGGTCTTCGGCGGTTCTTGCCGAGCAGCGGTCGCAGCCACGATCCACGGATGATGATCCGACAAGGCACCTGTCACCAATCCCCCCCTTCGGCTGCTGGATTGCTGCGGCAACCAACCGGATAAGTGCTCAGCTAGAGCAAAGCCACCTACGCCAATGTGTCGATGGAGACCAGGCCGAGTGCGCCAAAGCCCGGCGGTAAAAAACTTGCTCAGAGATTGGCTGCGCTCCGGATCATTGTTTCCATCGCTTCGGTTCCTTAGTGCATTCGTCGGAAATTACAGATGTGGTGCTGAACGCGATAATCTCTGGACGCGAAAGCCGGCGGGGAGGAGTAGAATGATGGACGGGCCCGTGAAGATGGCCCACCGAAGGTGAGTGGTGCGTTTTAATCAATTTTTGATGTGGGAATAACGCCATGCCAAGAACAGTAGGGGTACTAGCGGTAGCAATACTTCTGTTTGCGCAGCAAGCCGCAGGCGAGGAGGAATCGGGCGATTTTCGTCAACTGGTATCAATGCCGGAAGAGGCACGTCAATTAATGCGTCAAGACATGTTGGATCACCTTTCGACATTGAACGAAATCATGGGTTACCTTGCGGCTAATGATCTCGAAGCGGCTGCCGATGTCGCAGAAAACAAAATGGGCAAGACCTCCATGGGAAAACATCGCGGCAGTGGAATGGGTCCGGGTAGATTTATGCCGGTCGAGATGAGAAATATCGGCTGGGGCATGCATGAAGCGGCAACAGAGTTTTCGCAAGTTGCGCAAAATGGTGACTTGACCGGTGCATACGGTGCCTTGCAGAAGGTGACCAGCTATTGCATTGCCTGCCATTACAGTTATCGAACCCGGTAGCCATTCGTCAGGCTCAAAGAATCTATTAAGGAAAAAAAGGCTGTGGGTCAGGTCGCCTCCAACCCTGCATTCAATAACCATCATGGACTGCTAGCGTCCCGCACACTGCGGGAGCTCACTTCCCCCGCTTTCACAGCGCCCCCGATGTGACCAACTGCTTTGGCGGTCGACCAGCAGCTCCTCGGCATTAAAACTCCTTCTCCATTTCTATAATGATCGCATCGCCGTCCCTCCTTGGCTTGAACCACCAGCTCCGGGGTTCCTCTGTCAATCCGAGAAAAAATCTCGAGCTGAAGTTGGCTATAGCCGCGCCAACCAGAACATCCGTGGGATAGTGCACCCCCCCTTCCACACGGGCCCAGGCTGTCGCAACGGCAAAGCCGGATGTCGCCCATTTGACGCCACCGCGTACCGGTTTCCCGAGTGGTAGGCCATTCGCAAAGTAACGGGCTACGGTAGCGTTGGCGAAGGCATCAGTCGCATGGGCCGAGGGAAAACTCTCGTCGTTGGAACCATCCGGACGTGGACGTTGCGTGGTTCGCTTGAGCATACCGGTCAAGTCCTTTGCCGCCATAACACCGGCGAAGCCCCCGGCCGCATCGATGCTTTTCTCCTTAAGCCAATGACCATCGCCCCGTTTGCTCGCAACCAAGAGAGTCAGCTGTGCACTGGCACGCGAAGCCTCGCGGAAGGTGTCGCTAGCTTCCAAGGCATTCTCATTTGAACCGTATAGCGGTGTCCGGGCTTCTGCCCAGTCGGATATTTCGTGGTCGGTTCCGGTGAGGGCAATTGCACCCGCCCCCGCCAGCGGGACCCATGTCCAAGGATCTCTGGCTGCATCTACGGCCGCATCCTGAATCCGGGGTAATAGCCCGGAGCAGCCGCTCAGGATCAGGAGAAGAGAGAGAAAAATACCCCGCACCAACACGTGGCAAGGTCGGTTATGGCTGGAGGCCATTGTCCTTCGGAAGGTAGATATTTCAAGGACACTTTTACCCGGCTCTTCACTGTAAGACGTTGAGCGATGTCACGTTTTTGGGTGCCTTCGAAGCGCCGCATCCACCTGGCCGGACGCGCATGGTCACGCTAGCACGCACGTGCGAATCCTGTACCAGGGCGAACGGCTACCTCACCTCTGCCCGGGGTCTCATCAGCGTACTCCAGCGTTTCGAGATGAGCGGTACTATCGATAGCGGCCCTGTGCGTTCTTTTAGGTCCGGCATGGCGGTAAGCGGATCAATGGCGGCCGGGTTTTGCAATGCCCTCCAGAGGCGGCCCGACCGCAGCCTCCGGTCCCACCACACCGGGTAAGGAGTGGCAGGCGGAGACGGCTAATGGGTGATCCCTCCCATACTCCTGGTGACCCGCGCCGAAGTGGGAGCAGGGCAGGAGGCTCAGACCTCGGATGGTCGCATCCAATAAATGGGGGCACCGTCCTGGCTGGCGCCGAACCTGATGCAGCTATCCTAAGGGGACGGACAGTCGCCAATGGTGCTTTCGTGGCCCGATTTTTCGCGACGATAGGGTTGTTCCTGGCGCTGGGGGTTCACGGCTGCGCCGGCGATCGGGCGGCAACGGGGCGGGTTCCGGCCGCCGCGTCGGAAGACACTCGACCGGTAGTGGCCGAACTGCTACCGGCCGCAGTGGCGTGGTACCGCGAGTTGCAGGAGCGTTTTTACTCGCGGGGCCGGGCGCTGAACCACCGGGAGCGGCAGTTGGCGGCCTCACTGGGTGTTAAAGAAACGGAGGCGGTGCGGGTGGTGGTGCTGGAGCATTTTCCGCTGCCGCAGGATCCGGCTCTGCAGGCCGAGGCCCGGCGTTACGGGCTGGGAACCTGCCGCTTTTTCGCGCTCACCATAGGTCACCTGATTGCAATAAAACCGCGGGCGGTGGATGATCTGAAACTGCTCGCCCACGAATTCGTGCACGTGGCGCAGCAGGAGGAGTGGGGTACGGAGGAATCGGTCCGGCGGCTCCTCGTCCAATACCGGCGATTCGGCCCGGCTGCGGCGCCTCTGGAGGTAGAGGCGCAGGAAACGGTGCAGGAATTGTGGAGTCGGAGTGAAACAGATTGAGCATGCTTTTATGGCGATATTACTAGCGAGCATCGATAGCTGGGGTACGGAGCGTTTCTCTGCCGTGCTCAAGTCGGAGCTGGAGCAACTGCGCAGTGATGTGCTGCCGATCGCTCATGCCGTGGAAACGGGCAACCATCTTGATGAGAGTGATCTCGGCGTCATCATCAATGAAGTCACCGGCGATGCGCAGCATATCTACGCCAAGGTGGGAGTGTTTTTTGCACAGATTATTGAGTGCTTGACCTGTGGCGGCGGGAGCGGGGCGCGCGAGGAAGCGTACTGCGAACTGCTGGTTACCATTGACAAACGAACCGGAATAGCCGATTTCAAAGCACTTTGAATACCGAAATCAAAGAGTTTTGCGCAGCAAATAAACGGTGGTCGATCAGAGCACCTTGCGCGAGACCCACTCGCGGAATTCTCCCGTCTCGTAGATGCGAAGCTTATTGCTGCGGGGGAACTCGCGCTTTACGACCGTCTTTAGCAGCCTCTTGAGGTCTTCACAGCGCACGCAGACGCGGGCCTGCTCGAAGCCTTCTTCGATGAGGCGGTAGTCCGCCTCTCCCTCTCGCACCAGCATGAAGCCCCGATCGCGTTTATAGCTCCGCACCTCCAGGGCATGCCCGAGTGGCAGCACTGCGGCCCGGCGCATCACTTCGGCAATGGCGTTGCGTTTCTCGATCACGTTTGCGTTTGCTTGAGGATTTCGGTGGTCATTCGCTGTGCCTTGGAGAACGGTGCCGACAAGTTCGGAACGCTTGCCGCAGGGTTGGGGCGATTTGGCAGTTGCCCACATCACGAGGAGCCCCGGCGACGTAATAATCTCTGAACCTTGAGATTGCCACGTCGCTTGGGGCTCCTCCTGATGAACTTCCCCCCGCTGTCATTGCGAGGAGCCCGGCGACGAAGTAATCTCCTGCTCCCAAAACCCCAGATTGCCGCGTCGCTGGGGCTCCTCCTGAAGAACTTGCCCCCGCTGTCATTACGAGGAGCCCCGGCGACGAAGTAATCTCCTGCT
>NZ_JAENYR010000153.1 GCF_016841685.1 Thiohalomonas denitrificans | reverse complement strand
TGTTCGTCATTGATTCGGCCCAGCGCAGCTGGGGGCACGGCTCGCAATGACGGCTGAACGTTCGTCATCGATTCGGGGCCGCGAAGCGGCGAGTGGGGCTCGCCATGAAGTAAAATCGGTTAAACTACAATCCGCTCTGAACCTTCGGCCTGGCTGAAGTAGGTCGATGTACTGAGGATTACCATGTCTGAACAGATGAAAGAGACCCGGGAAATGCTGGCCCGTCACCATCGGCACGGTGAGCGTTTTGCCAGGATGATGAAGGAGAGCTTCGAGCGGCGCTTCGACGAGGCCTTCTGGTCGGACTGGGAGCACTGGATCGTTCCGGCCTATTCCGGGCAGCCGGTGATCCTCGATCTGGGAGCGGGCCCCGGCATGTTCGTCAAGGCGGCCGCCGAACGCTATCCTTCGGCACGTGTGGTCGGCGTCGAGTGTGCACCGTACATGCTGGATGCAGCCGAAATACTGCCGGACAACGGTGAACTGCTCTGCGACGACCTGCACGACCCGAGTTTCCCCTTCGAAGAGGCCTCCGTCGATGCGGCTGTGGCCTCGGTAGTGCTCCACGAGATGAACCAGCCGGTGCGTGCGTTGCAGGAGCTTGCCCGCGTTCTGCGGCCGGGCGGTCGACTGCTCATCCTGGACTGGGTGCGGGCTCCGCTCGAAGTCTACGTGCGCAATCAGACCGACGAGGGGCGACTATTCGATCCTGAAACTCCGGTCGACGAATTGGAAGACCTGTTCATTCACTTCGTCGAACACAACCGCTTTTCTCGCGAGGATCTTTACTATCTGCTGCACCGGACCGGTTTTGCCGTCATCGACAGTACAGTGACTCGTGAAGGTCGCTACGGGCGAATCGTCGCCCAGCGTCGCTGACGGAGACGACAACGACGATGGATCTCTTTCAGGCCGTGCTCCTGGCGCTGCTCCAAGGCGTGACGGAGTTTTTGCCCGTCTCCAGTTCTGCACATCTGATTCTTCTGCCCACCCTTACCGGCTGGGAGGATCAGGGGTTGGCGTTCGACGTCGCGGTCCACGTCGGTACACTCGCAGCTGTCGTCTGGTATTTCCGCGACGAGTTGCGCCCGATGGTTGTGGATTGGGGACGTTCGCTGTCGGAGCAGCGTCTGGTGGGGGAAAGCCGGCTCGCCTGGGGGGTTCTTTTTGGCACCATTCCCGTCGGTCTGACGGGTCTGGCCTTCAAGGACGTGGTAGAAACGAGCCTGCGTTCGCCTTTGGTGATTGCCGCCACCACCCTCATTTTCGGAGTACTTCTGTGGTGGGCCGATGCCCATGGGCGGCGTGTTCGCAGTGAGCATACGGTGGGCTGGAAGGATGTGCTGGTAATCGGCGTCGCCCAGGCGATCGCCCTCATCCCCGGCACCTCGCGTTCGGGGATTACCATGACGGCGGGACTGATGATGGGTCTCGACCGGCAGGGCGCGGCCCGTTTTTCGTTTCTGCTGTCGATCCCGGTGATCGCGATCGCCGGAGGGCTCAGTACCGTGGAGCTGATCGGTGCTGGCGAGAGGGTCGTATGGGCACCTTTGCTGGTTGGTACTGCGGTGGCCGCTTTTAGTGCCTATCTTTGTATTCACTTCTTCCTGAAACTGCTGGAACGAATAGGCATGATGCCGTTCGTCATTTATCGTCTGCTCCTCGGAGGGGTTCTGCTGGCTGCGTATGCGTGATCTGAATCGCAAGGGATTGTGGCTTGGCATCGGCTGGGTGTTCGTGGCGGTGATTATCTGGTTATCGCTTACATCGGCACCGCCGGCGTTCGGCGGTGGCTGGGGGGGCATCGACAAGGTACAGCATGCCTTCGCTTATCTGGTACTTACCGGCTGGTTCGTGCAGCTCTATCACAGGTGGCGTCCGCGCCTGTTCTATGCCGCACTGTTCATCGCCATGGGCGCCGCGCTGGAGTTCCTGCAGGGACTCGGGGGCATCCGCCATTTCGAACTGGCCGACATGGTTGCCAATACCACCGGGGTTTTGCTGGGCCTGGCCTCTGCCTTGGCCCGGGTCGACCGTGTGATTGAGGAGATCGATAGCCGAATCGGCTGAGGTATAAACGCTACGTTTTTCACGGAGGGTCCTCACATGTCCGAGACGATCGAGTATGGAAACGTCTATTTTCTGTATCGCCCCAGGATCGATACCGAGCAGGTGGAGAGCCTCGAGGACGTGCAGCGGGTCTACTTGGTGCTCAGCCCCCACGGCAAGAAACGCTACCGCCTGCTTGTGATGGGCCGTAAAAGGCTGCCCGAAATCCACGACGGCGGGGAGCGGTATTGGGGATTTGTGGGCGGAGTCGAGGACTCGGCCGTGAAGCTTCGAAAGGAGTTCGAGGCAGAGACCTACGAGACCAAGACTCGGGGGACGCGGCAAGTTCCACCGGCGCGGCCCGCTGGAGAAGGGGTCTATGCGCTGGTCGAGCACGGCGGTCATACCCACCTCGCTTACGCGCTGGAGCTGCCCAAGGAGCCCGATGAGGTCCAGAAGGAGCTCAATATCGCACCGGAGGCGAGCTTTATCGTCAGCGTCAAGAATCCCGATAAACCCTCGCCACCGAGCGCCGGCCTCGGCAGGCGCCAGCAGGCCCGATTCCCCAAGCACCTGATGGAGAAATTCCGCGACCGTCGCTTCATCGAAATCGAACCGCCCGACTATCTGGATTACGAAGGTGCCGAGTTGATGATGATCGGTGCGCGTGAGGATGCCGAGCGGGAGCTGGAGATCGATTTGGACCCGCAGGATGAAGACGTGAACAGCGCCGAGATGTTTTCCGACCTGCGCATCCGCAAAAGCCGGCATCCGATCGAACCCCTCTTCGAGGGCCGCTGGGAATAGCGCAGCCGCAACGGGAAGCAGAGATGCGGATGCCCATCTCTGCTCCCTATTTTTGAGCCGATAGCAAGTGGGTCGCCCTAACGTTTTCGCTGGTACAAAGGCGAAAGGTCGGCGGCGACCGGCAGCCATCGAACCCAAAAGCCGTCATTCCCGCGAAGGCGGGAATCCAGAAAACAACAGGCAGCTCCCGAC
>NZ_JAENYR010000034.1 GCF_016841685.1 Thiohalomonas denitrificans | reverse complement strand
GCCTGCGCGGGGATGACGTCATATTGGCTTCGCGGATCACCTCGAGACGCAATGGTGCCCGCCTGCGGGGATGACGAATCTCCTATGCCGCGCATGTTCAACCGGGCAAGCAGTTACCCCGAATCTCGAATCCGTGGGTGATTTCGGCGACTTTGCCGAGCATGATGGAAGCGGAGCAGTACTTGTCGGCAGAGAGATGCACGGCCCGCTCGACCCGCTTGGGATCCAGATCCTGTCCGGTTACCACGAAGTGGACGTGGATGCGCGTAAAGACCTTTGGATCGTCCTCCGCCCGCTCGGCTTCGATTTCGGCGACGCAATCGCTCACCGGCTGACGGCTTTTCTTCAAAATGTGAACCACGTCAAATGCGGTACATCCGCCCATACCGAGGAGCAGCATCTCCATGGGGCGTACGCCCAGATTGCGGCCACCGTGCTCTGGCGGGCCATCCATGACAACGGCATGGCCGCTATCCGCCTCGCCGAGGAACGTTGCCTGCTCGACCCATTTGATACGCGCCTTCATTGAACTGCCCCCGTTTTTTCCGGTCTTTGTACTGTGTAAACCACTCCATATTACTCCATGCGCTTGCCTGGCTATAGGCAGACTGGTATACGTATGGGAATATTCTGTTAAAAAGTAAAGGAAAGTTCATGAAGGTTACCCCTGCAAAAGGGACGGGCAACCCCTCGATCGATCGTTTCCTCCAACATTGTCACCGCCGTCGCTATCCGGCCAAAAGCACCATCATCTGCGCCGGCGACAAACCGGACGTGCTCTATTACATCCTGGAGGGCTCCGTCTCGGTTCTCATCGAAGACGATGAGGGTCGGGAAATTGTCTTGTCATACCTGAACAAAGGGGAATTTTTCGGCGAAATGGGCCTGTTCGACGAACAACAGGGGCGCAGCGCCTGGGTTCGGGCCCGGACCGAATGCGAACTGGCCGAGATCAGTTACGCCCGCTATCGGCAGCTGGCCGCCGAAGATACCGAAATCCTCTTCGCCCTTGCCGCCCAGATGGCCACCCGCTTGCGTGCCACCAGCCGCAAGGTAGGCGATCTGGCATTCCTGGATGTCACCGGCCGCATCGCCCGCACCCTGCTGGACCTGACCAAGCAGCCCGATGCCATGACACACCCGGACGGTATGCAGATCCGCGTTACCCGCCAGGAACTGGGCCGAATCGTCGGCTGCTCCCGCGAAATGGCGGGCCGCGTACTGAAAGCCCTCGAGGAACAGGGGCTAGTCTGGGTCAAGGGCAAGACCATCGTCGTCTACGGCACGCGGTAGTTCAGTGGCTAGTAGCGAGTGGCGAGTGGCTAGTAGCGAGGAGCGAGGAGCGAGGAGCGAGGAGCGAGGAGCCAGGAGCCTATCCGAGTAGCCATGGGCTCCAAAATGTAGGTTGGCGCTGAGGAACGAAGCCCAACAAAATCAGCGTTGGGGTTCGTATAACTCACCCCAACCTACAAAACACGATTTTCTCGGACAGGCTTCTAGCCACTCGCCACTAGCCACTCGCAACTAGCCACTCGCCTTATTCGAACAGCTCTGCCAATTTCTCCCCCGGATCCTCTGCGCGCATGAAGGCCTCACCGACCAGGAAGGTGTTGACGCCGTGGTTACGCATGAGCCGGACATCCTCCCCGGTGTGAATGCCGCTTTCGGTCACGACGATGCGGTCGTCCGGGATGCTGTCGAGGAGTTCCAGGGTGGTCTCCAGGCGGGTCTCGAAGGTGCGCAGGTCGCGGTTGTTGATCCCCAGCAGCGGGAGTTGCAGCGGGAGGGTGCGCGCCAGCTCTTCGGCATCGTGTACCTCGACCAGCACATCCATGCCCCGTTCCCGCGCGACGCCGGCCAGCTCACTCATCTGATCGTCACCAAGGGCGGCGGCAATGAGCAGAATGCAGTCGGCGCCGATGCTCCTGGCCTCGTGGACCTGATAGGGGTCGATGACGAAATCCTTTCGCAGTACCGGCAGCGAACAGGCCGCCCGGGCCCGACGCAGATACTCGTCGGCCCCCTGGAAGAAATCGATATCGGTCAGGATGGAGAGACAAGCCGCCCCGCCCCGCTCATAGGAGGCGGCGATGGCGTCGGGCTGGAAATCCTCGCGAATGACGCCTTTGCTCGGGGAGGCCTTTTTCACCTCGGCGATGACCGCCGGGCGTCCTGCGGCGAGGCGGGCCTCGATCGCCCCGACGAAGTCGCGCCGTTCCGGGGCCGTGCTCTCGATTCGTTCCTCCAGGAGCCGCAGCGGCACCTGGCAGACCCGCTCGGCGACCTCTTCGGCCTTGCGGGCGATGATCTTTTTCAAAATATCCGGCACTTCAGCCATCTTGGTTCCATACGTCTGTCGAATCGGAGCGGCCGCAGCCGCGAAGCGATGAGGCGGGACGGGCAAGCGTCAGGCGCTATCTCTTCAGACCACGGGTAAAGGTCACCAGCGCATCGAGCTTTTCACGGGCGGCACCGGAGGCGATCACTTCGGTGGCCCTGTCGACGCCAGCCTGGAGGCTGTCGACCAGATCGGCCGCGTAGATGGCGGCGCCGGCATTCAGCCGCACGATGTCCTGTGCCGGTCCCGGCACCCCATCCAGGACGCTGCGCATTACCACCACGGACTGTTCCGGTCCCTCGACCGCGAGTGCGGTGATACTGCACTGCCTGATCCCGAACATTTCGGGCGTAATGCGATAGGTGCTGACCACGCCATCCTTCAACTCGGCAACCAGGGTCGGTGCGCCGATGCTGATCTCGTCCATGCCGTCTTCGGCGTGCACCACGAGAACATGGCGGCTGCCGAGCTTTCCGAGCACTTCGGCCAGGGGTTCGACCCAGTGGTTGGAAAAGACGCCAATCACCTGATGAGGCGCGCCGGCCGGATTGGTGAGCGGCCCGAGTACATTGAAAATCGTGCGCACGCCCATCTCGCGACGCGGCGCAATCGCGTGCTTCATGGCACTGTGATGATGCGGCGCAAACATGAAACCGACACCCACGTCCTCGACACACTGCGCGACCTCGGCCGGGGTGAGATCGAGATTGACTCCGGCGGCCTCCAGCACGTCGGCACTCCCCGACTTTCCGGAGATCGAGCGGTTGCCATGCTTGGCTACCCGGCCGCCGGCTGCGGCAACCACAAAGGCTGCCGTGGTGGAGATATTGAAGGTGCCGATGGCGTCACCTCCGGTGCCGCAGGTGTCCACCAGGTGAGGACCGCCCACCTTTACGCCGGTTGCCAACTCGCGCATGACGGCTGCGGCGGCAGCGATCTCGTCGATGGTCTCGCCCTTCATGCGGAGTCCCACGAGAAAACCGCCGATCTGGGCCGGTGTCGCCTCGCCGGTCATGACGATGCGCATCACTTCGTGCATCTCGGCCTCGGAGAGGTCCCGCCGTTCGGTCACTGTGCGGATGGCCGCCTGCATATCCATGATGGGGTTAACCTTTTTCGAGTGTCTTTTCACGGCTTTCGCCGCTCATCGGTGGAATCGGATTGTCGCGTTGATGGGACAAGTGGTCAAGGCGCGGCGGTGCAGGCAAAACGTCGCCAGCCCCACCAGATGGCCAACCCTGTCAGCACGAAGCCCAGTTGCCCGAAGGCCATGATCAGGGCGGTCCCACCCAGTAACGGCACGCCCAGGCCGGCGACCAACGCATTACCTGCGGTCTGCATAAAGCCCTGAACAGCAGCGGCCGTACCCCGGTTACGGGGGAAATAGTCAAGAGCCACAACGAGCATGGCCGGCAGCGCCAGGGCCATGCCGGTCGCATAGAGGGCCAGCGGGGTTACCACGCCGATTACTGTCGGCGACCATAACTGAAGATGTCCCGCATTCAGCAGTGCAGCGACAGTCATGACGACAAACCCGGCGTTCACGGTCCGCACCGCCCCGAGCCGCTGCGCAAGCCGCCCGGAGAGCCAGGAGCCCAGCATAACGCCGCTCACCATCGGCACAAAGATATAGGCAAAGTCGGCGGCGCCCAGTCCCAGGTGCTCGAAAACCAGTCGGGGCGCCCCGACCACGTAGAGAAACATTCCCGCAAATGCGAAAGTGAAGCAGAGCACCACGGCCATGAAACCCGGGTGGAAAAAGGCTCGCCGGTAGGCGCGGGTCACTTTGACCGGATGGATGGAGCGACGCGCTTCCGGTGCAAGCGTCTCTGGCAGATTGCGCCAAGCGAGCAGCCACACCACTGCCCCCATTGCCGTCAGGAACCAGAAGACGGAACGCCACCCGCTGACTTCCTGGAGGATACCGCCGACGATCGGCGCAACGGCCGGGGCCAGGGCGAAAATCAGCATCACCCGCGACATCACCCGCTGCGCCTCGGCACCGCCAAAGGCATCGCGCACCACCGCACGTCCCACGACCAGTCCCGCGCTCGCGGTCAGGCCCTGGCCGATGCGTAGGAGCAACAGTGTGGAAAAGTCGGTAACCAGCGCACTGGCCGCCGAACAGAGGACATAGAGCCCCAGTCCAAACAGAATCACCGGGCGGCGACCGAATTTGTCGGACAAGGGGCCGTGCGCCAGTGTTCCCACGGCAAAAGCGAGCAGATAGAAGCTCAGCGTCTGCTGCATCGCCGCGGCACTGATACCGAGGTCCCGCTGAATATCCGGGAATGAAGGCAGGTAGGCATCGATGGAGAACGGCGCCACCATCGAGACGGCCGCAACGATCAGTGCGAGTCGGGGCGCGTAACGGCCTTTTTCAGGGTGAACAAAGGGCATGGATGTTTTTCTGCCTGGACGGAGATACTCGTCCCCGGCTTCACAAGCGAAGGGGGACCCGCTCGGTATCGCGTACTAGGAGCCTGTCGGGCTTAGGATGCTCCTACTCGACAACATGCTCCTGCGTTGTCTAATGCCTACATCCCTGTAGGCATGCGCCAGTGGGAGAGCGGCCCAAATTTCCCCGATTTCTCGTTGCGTAGACCCACTCGGCTTTGGCTCCTCGAGAATAGGTTCCAGACATTCTCTAATGCCGCCGTCCATGGCGGCATGCGTCGCTCTAACGACTGCATCCATGCAGTCGTATGCGCCTCGAAACCGTAAAAATTTGGTCTCGCTCTCCCATCTTGCTCGCTACGGGCACCTAAGTCCGACAGGCTCTTGGCGTCGGGCTAACGCACGCCGCCGGGCTGCTTGAGGAAATTGGCCAGCAGGTCGTGGCCGTGGCGGGTGAGGATCGACTCGGGGTGGAACTGGACCCCTTCGAGATTGTACTCGACGTGACGTATACCCATGATCTCCTCCATGTTGCCGCCGGAACCGCCGGTCCATGCGGTAACTTCCAGCACCGGCGGCATTGAGGCCTGCTCGATCACCAGCGAATGGTAGCGGGTTGCCTCGAAGGGGTTATCCAGCCCGGCAAAAACGCCGATATCCTTGTGGTACACCATCGATGTCTTGCCGTGCATGATCTCCCCGGCGCGGACGATGCGGCCACCGAATGCCTGACCAATGGCCTGATGCCCCAGGCACACGCCAAGGATGGGCAATTTCCCGGCAAAGTGCCGAATCGCCTCGACCGAAATCCCCGCCTCCGTGGGTGTACAGGGTCCCGGCGAGATCACCAGGTGGTCGGGCGCCAGGCGCTCGATCGCCTCGATCGAGATCTGGTCATTGCGGTGCACCTCCACCTGCGCCCCCAACTCGCCGAAATACTGCACGAGGTTGTAGGTAAAGGAGTCGTAGTTGTCGATCATCAGGATCATGACGGAACCCACTGTTCAAATGCATAGAGCGCTGGCAACGCTGCTGAAAAGATTCTTTTCCCTCTCTCCTGGTGCTTTTCCGCGGCCTGCCAGTGATTCGGCATGCCGCCTTCCGCGGCACGCCGTCCCAATGATAACGCGTTTGGCTCTGCGACGGCAGGAACCGTTCTCCGGAATGGCCGTCGTTGGCATGACGTGGAGTCCAACGGTTGATTTTCCAGCTCAGCCGCCCCGCCAGGGAGGTGCTTTGGACTTGTTGAACATCTGCGGTTCCGAGTGCTTCAGTATGCGGGACTCGGGAAGTATCCAGTGGGCACCGGGGAGAAACTGCAGGAATTCGAAGAGACCGGGTCTGATGTCTTCAAAGCGAAACACCGCATTTCGCGCCTTGAGGTCTCCGGCCGTACTGACAAAGGCCAATAACGCCCTGAACTTTGCTCCCCGATCGGCACGGGACCCGAAGACCATCAACAGGCGGTGCAGGTCGCCCAAGAACCATCGACTCCGAATACCCACCTTGTATTCGTTTACAGCCGGGAAACGGATTCGTTCACGATCCCGCTTCCCGAGATTGAACGACAAAAGCGGGAAATTGATGCCGGCGTCCAGAGCCAGCTGCAGTGACCCCCAAAACCTGGGATTGATTTCCATTAAATAGGGGATACCGTCAGGCGCGACCCTGAACTCGAACATCGCTGGTCCGTGCCATCCGACTTTTTGCAGAATGCGTTCCGCCGATTGCTGCAACAAGTAGCTGAAGGGCGCGCTTTCGGAAAGTGTACTGACTCCACCTTCCGGTGGTCGCTCGCGAAGTCGGCGATGGGAGAACCAGGCCAGGCCGGCATTCCCGTCAAAGAGTACAAACAGGCCGGCACCGTAACCCTCGATGACTTCCTGAACCAAAAACGATCCGTGACGGAATGCAGGCCCGTTTTCCAGTGCGGTCTCGAGCCCCTGCCTGTCCTTGATCACCTCCACCTTGCCTGCCAGATACCGGGACTCCGCCCAGACGCTGGAACGGCAGGGCTTGAGTACAACCGGATACCCTCCGAGCTGTTCGACTGCCCCTGCCACACGGGAGCAGTCGACCCCGGGTTCCATCAAACGGCTCTTCGGAACGGCAACCCCCACCTCGCGGGCCAATTTGAGCACCTTTCCCTTGTGGCTGAGGATGTCGAAAGCGGTTTCGGGGCCGAACGGGATACGGCTGCCGAATTGTTCTTTGGCTTTCATCACCAGGGAGAGGGTCGAGTCGGTCATCGGTAGCACGAAATCAACCGATTCTGTTTCCAGGGCACCAGCCACCGTGCGGATAAAACCTTCGGGTTCTTCATCCGGAGCAGGGTATTGCAGAGTCGCCTCACAATAGCGCGAAACTCCTGCCAGACACAGGCGTTTCGGATCACCGACAATCACCCGGAATCCCTGTTTACCTAGCGCCCGTGTCGCTGCAAGTGCATTACGATGATTGCCATCCAGCACCAAAGCACACGCCTGTTCCTGCATAACGGGTTCTCCGTGAACAATAGTTTGGCCCCATCCCTGAAGCCGCTTGCCACCGGGCTGTTTTCGAGTCCCGGGTTACCCACTGACCCCGGGGCTCGCATCTCTTCCCCTTCCATCCACAAGCACTCAACAATTGGCGTAACTGCTCGCCCGGTTGATTCATGCGCGGCATAGAAGATTCTCATCCCCGCGCAGGCGGGGATCCATTTCGGGCCATGCCGCTGCTCTCTGGATTCCCGCCTACCCCCCGCCTGCGCGGGGGTGACAGGGGATGACGGGGGAGTGAGCAGTTACCAATTGGCTTGAACAGGATGACCCGGGCGGGTCGGCTAAATAGCTGTTCTGAAATCGTGTCCAAACACGCTCCTTTGGTGACATGTCGAGATTCACGTAGCGGCGGCGGAAGCCGCGATTTGGCATTATCGCGACTTCCGTCGCTCCTACATGCATGGGCACCAATTTGGAACATGTGTCTAGCGTGCTTGTCGCACTGGTTACAAGAGGCCGGGGTGATGGTGCTGCCGGTCGTACGGGGTTGCCGGCATCTTCATTGCGGCACGCGCCATTACGTCCTGCAGTGCATCACAGGTCAGGCTAATCTGTGATTCGGTTAGCGTGGGGTGGACCATGAACATCAAGCTCGTCTCGCCGAGTTCCTTTGAATTCGGCAATGACTTTCCAGGTTTCCAGCCGATTTTTTCAAAAGCTTTTTCCCGATAGATCTCGGAACACGACCCCGAACCGCAAGGAACACCGAGGCGATTCATCTCGTTCATTATGCGATCCCGATTCCATCCATAAGCCAGCCGTTCGGGTTCGACAAAGACATAGCACTTGTACCAGCCATGCTCTATCCCGTCCGGAGTGTCCGGAACACGCAGGGCCGGACACTCCCCCGCTGCTTCGAGAATAGTCCGCGCATTGCGGTGGCGTGCCTGATGCCACTGTTCCATTCTGGTCAGCTGTATGCGGCCAACCGCGGATTGTATTTCGGTCATGCGGCCGTTTGTCCCGAACGAATCATGCAACCAGCGAAACCCCGGTGGATGTTCCTTGTTGTACACCGCATCGAAGCTTTTCCCGTGGTCTTTATAAGACCAGGCCCTGGACCAGGTTTCCTCGCTCTGGGTGGTCAGCATTCCACCCTCACCTGCGGTGGTCATAATCTTGTCCTGGCAAAACGACCACGCCGCGGCATGACCCCAACTGCCTACCGACCTGCCCTTGTAGCGGGCGCCATGGGCCTGTGCACAATCCTCAATCACGTAGAGTCCATACCGGTCCGCCAACGCCATGATCGATTCCATATCGCACGGCCAGCCTGCCAGGTGGACACAGATAATCCCCCGGGTCCGGGAGGTAATGGCCTTTTCAATGCTCTCAGCCGTTATGTTCTGGGAGTTTCGGTTGACGTCGGCGAAAACGGGCGTGCCGCCGCTTCTGACGATTGTGCTGGCAGATGCGATAAAGCTGCGCGGCGAGACCACCACTTCGTCTCCAGCACCGATACCGACGGCTTGTAGTGCCACCTCCAGCGCCATGGTTCCGTTGGCCAGTGCGACGGCATATCGACTCTCCGACCATGCAGCAAACTCCTGCTCGAATCGCCTGCACTCCTGTCCCGTCCAGTAATTGACTTTATTGGAAAGCAACACTTCCTTGATGGCCTCAGCCTCCTCCAGGGTGAAGCTGGGCCAATCAGCGAAAGGGGTATTCAGCATCTAACTCGCTCCTTGAGTTAACTACGCGGTTCCCTCTTCCCGAGCATAGTGAAGCAGCCAAACCCGTCAAATGGGTTTCACACCTTCACTGCGTCCGGGAACTCGAACTGGTGGCCCATGCGGGAAATAATGTAACTCTCATAGCCGGCGTTGTACTCGCTTGGCCGCTCCTGCGCATCCATGCGCTCGCGGCATTCGTGCATCCCTGCACATCAATCAGGCCCGCTAGTCCTGCGCTCGTGCGCCTTGCCTATGAGCTTTATGGAACGGCTTAGAGTTACACTACTTTCCGCATGGCCCACCAAGACCGGCCTGCCCATCGACCAGCCCTTTGCCTTACGGTTGATGCGGGTCTATTCTGTTCCTGTTGTTGAGACCACCATAATGGAGAGCCGGGATGCTCGCACGGAAGCGAATCTTCGATGTTCTAGTCGCGTCTATCTTTTCCTTACTGCTCCTGCCCCTGCTGGCTCTCATTTCGCTGGCCATACTCGTCTCGATCGGACGGCCGATCCTGTTTTCGCACATCCGCCCGGGACTCCACGGCCAACCTTTTACGCTCTACAAATTTCGCACGATGACGGACGCTCGCGGTCAAAACGGCGATGTGCTCTCCGACTCGGAACGTCTCACCGGAATCGGTGCCTTTCTGAGGATCACAAGCCTGGACGAGCTACCGGAACTCTATAACGTCCTAAAAGGCGACATGAGTCTCGTTGGCCCCCGACCTCTGTTGATCCGGTATCTCCCCTACTACACCCCGTCGGAAAACAAGCGTCACGATGTCCGTCCGGGCATTACCGGGCTGGCTCAGATCAATGGCCGGCATTTACTCGGTTGGGATCAACGGCTTCAACTGGACGTATGGTATGTGGAGAACTGGTCGATGATGCTGGATTTGAAGATCCTCTGGCGCACCGCGTTCAAGGTGATCACCAAGGAGGATTCGCTGGCCGACCCGACCATGGCTGGACTGCCCGATCTCGATGAAGAGCGACGTTCTCGACTACACCGTCGCTCTCTTGGGGCGAGTAATGAAGCGACCGGCAGCTAGGCGAGGAACCGTCATGCACATTGAGGCAGCCGACAGTGATGCCCGGGGAAAGGCCATGACCGACATCAAGGCAGTTACCGAAATTCTCATGTTCGGAGCCGGCGGGCACGCGGCTGCCGTATCCGACGTCATCAGGGACATTGGAGATTTCCATATTTCGGGCGTGATCGATGATTCGTTAGAACTGCAGGGCAAGCGACTTTTCGGGAGCGTGGTCATCGGTGGACACCAGCAGGTTTACATGGATGGCCTGGAAACGATTGCGATATTCCTCGGAATCGGGGATAACCTTACCCGGGCCCGAATCGCCCGGTCTTTGGCGGACAGGGAATTCCCGATTCTCGTCCACCCGACCGCCCATGTCGGCACGAATGTATCGTTGGGTGAAGGGACGGTCGTCATGCCTCGCGCCATTATCGAAAACGGTGCGAAGGTAGGTGCTCACTGCATCATCAATAACGGGGCCGTGGTGGGACATGGATCGGTCGTTGAAGACTATTGCCATGTCAGCGGAAATGCCGTATTGGCCGGGGGCGTCAGCCTGGGTGAACGCTGCCTGGTCGGCATTGGTGGATGCGTGTTGCCGAACGTTGCAATAGGGCAGGATTCAATCGTGAGTGCCGGCAGTGTCGCAAACCGTTCGGCCCCCGAGCGGCACTATATTATGAGTCCAAGTGCCCGAATCATCCGCCGCTATAAAAAATAACCGGCAGCCTTTTTTGTCAGTTCTTCACAAGTAAATCGATACGTCTGGATTAGCAGCCATCGTAAGAGGCAGTTCACAAGCTATCGGCCGACTCAAACAGGGAATCGGCCGCGATAATGGAATCACCCTGCGCGGCAAGAGGAGGAATAGCCACGTTAGCGGCAGTGGTCTTTATGACCAGTGCTTGCCCGGTCGGCAGCACCAGCGGCTGTTCATCGATTTCGGCAAAAAATTCATCCACTGCACGGCGAGTCGAATGACGATAGGGATAGAATCCGTAATCATTGAACAGCATGACTCCGCCCGGAACCATTCGCGGCCAGAACCACTCGCAGCAAGCCCGATTCGTGGGATAGAGGTCCACATCGATGTTCGCCAGTGAATACTGCGCATCTTCCCGAACCTGGGCAAAGGTATTCGGAATCAGCCCGGCGTAAAACCGGCATCGCGGCAGATGTTCACTCAACCGCTCCTTGACCCTCTCCAGGGAGGTATTCGAGAAACTGCCAGGCGCATGATAATCGCGCGCGGCAACCGCGATGGAGGGGACCCCCTCGAATGTATCGAAGAGATCGAGGCGCGCCGGCGAGGCGTTTCTTGCCAATGTCGACGCGATCACATGCGCAGAGCCGCCCTGATAGACCCCGCATTCGGCCACATCCCCGACTAGGCGAGATGCGCGGCGTATCAACTGATGCAACACGTACGTGCGATCAGGGGATGCCATCAGCGCACCACTCTGGCGCGTCGACTTCAAGAGTGTCGCAAATTCATCGTCGCCCTGGTCGTTGAACCAGGGTGTAAACACCCGACGTCCAAAAGGCACTTGCAGCGTGTACTCTTTGCCGGTGTAGAGGCGGGACTCAACCCACCTCCAGAAGCTATACCAGGGTTTCCTCGCGATCCTCCCTATTCTCGGAATGTTCGCACGCTTCACACGCTCTGCCCACCATCAAGTTACCTGTGTCTAATAATAAGGTAGGCGAAATTGTGGTATTTAAAAGGCGCAGCTGTAAGAATCGCTAAGTTTCATTGCGCGTCGGCATAGTGCCTCGACTATCAGTCACCCTGCGAAGCTTTCGCCGAAGCGCTAAATGGTGGACTTGAAACTCGATTCCGCCCGTTAATCAGGATATGCGCTCTGCCACCAAATATGTCCACGGGTGCGGATATCGCTCGGGGTGCTTCGACGGTCCATTTTCCCTCCAATCTACGATACCTCGTTTAACTGCTCAGGCAATGCATTTCGAACTGGGTTTCAGCAGAATGTCGACGCTATCACAACGTCCGCTATTCTTGGAAAAACTCCGAGTGAACTTGCAGTCTAGCTCACAGCACAATAGGCCACGTTAATTTGAAATGTCGCCCAGCTACTTTGTCGAGATAACTCGGATTTTTCTTAACTAGCGGGGGGCGCCAAGTGAAAGTCGCTAATTCGGTAATATTTGCAATCGTTGGAATCATTTTTTCAATGATTGGAGCAGGGTCTGCCATCGCAGCAGAAGCAGTGATAGAGGTGGGGGCGCAGCAACATGTCGGCTTCAAACTGGCGCTTGATGGGACGTATTCAACGGGCAAGAATCCATTGGGTGAACCTGACAGCGATGGTGACAGATTCGGTATAAAACATTATACCTGGGCCTTTGGAGATGGGACACCAAAAATAAGTGGAGAGTACTCGAATACGGTAACACATACTTACAATGAATCTGGCACCTACACCGTCAGGCTTACTGTAACTGATTATCACGGAATCACAGATTCGGTAACGACCGATATAGCTGTCATAGTCCTACCCAATGTAACCGTTTCAGGAAGTACTGGTGCGGCCATACAATCTGCCATCGATTCATTAGGTGGTGCCGGTATCGTGCACATCCCCGCGGGAACATACTCGGTCGCCGAGACGTTGCGCATACCACACGGAGTAACACTTAAAGGGGATGGACCTGACAAGTCAGTTTTAAAAAACACGTCCAGTACCAACCAGTACTTTTTATGGCCAACCGGCGATAATGTGCGAATCACAGGACTCGGGATAGCTGGACCAGGGGACAGCAACTACGGTATCTACAACGGCGGGCGCAGAAACCTTTTTATTGATAATTGTGACATACACGGCTTTCAATATGCTTCCACTGTGACAGGCGGCGGCTCTACCACGTACGAAAACAACTTTATTCATAACAACCCAACGCCAGGCTACGGATACGGAATAATGGTCACTAATGCCGGCTATGCCATCGCACGAAACAATGAATTTTCCAATAATCGGCATAACGTAGCCTCAGGTGGAAACGGCTATACTGCCACAAATACCGGCTATGATTTCATTAATAACCACGTTCAGTATGCGGACGAAGCAGCTGTTGATGTCGAACTTGATGCACACGCAGGCGCAAATGGGCGTATAAGAATCGTAGACAATCTGGTTGAAGACGTAATGTATTTCGCAGGGTTTAGAGATGGATGGGGAGAAATACGAAATAACGTATTACGGAACGTTTCCGGTTATCTAATGCGCATCGGCCCTCCGACACATAATGGCACACCTGTCACCGGCGCCGGGCTCCGTCACTTTCACTTTCAAAATAATGAAGCTACTAATAGCAGCACGCGACTCTGGCTCGAACAAGGAGAAAATATTTGGTTTAATTGCCGAAGAGTCGACAACCTGATCCCCGTAACCGATCTCCCACTGGATTGGAATGATTGTGCCGCAGCACCCAATCCCCCAACAGGACTGATGGTCAACTGAAGCTCTGAGGTGTATCTAGCAGCATCCGGTCGGCTGGCACCCGGATGCTGCCATTCTTAGGCGGTGGATACTAGCAGGCTGTTAAAAAACCCGGCCCACAAACACAACTTACCAGAAAATGGCACGAACATGAGTGTACGAGTTCATGTCACAGTATAACAATGGACACTATCCCGTAACATTCAGCAAATAAAACATCGCAGCCAAGGTCAGCCGGCGACAGAAATTGTCGGTGCAATGCGTTCGGCACGATGATTGGCTAATAGACTGGTCGCGTATCTTCAATCAATCAGTCGCGCCGAGTAAAACTCGTTCCACTCTCGCCGCCAAATCGTCCCAGGAAAATTGACTCTCTGCCAATGCGCGCGCGTGCCCTCCCGCTCGCTCCAGCCAGGCGTCATCTTTTACTTTTTCCACAATCAGCTGCGCTGCGGAACGCGTGTCGTCGTTTCGCAAGATAACTCCTGCTTCATGCTGTTCGGCAAGCTGAGATGCCCAACCTACATAGTTCGCAAATACTGGTTTACCTGCTGCCAGTGAGTCAAAAAATTTGTTTTGTACCGAATGTCGATAAAGAAGCTCACAGTCCTGCATAGTCATTATCGATGCATCTGCATCCGCGTACAGTCGCGGAACTTCTTGCTGCGGGATAGAACCTAAGAACCGAATGGTTTTATTCAAGCACCCGGTTTTTTCTGCAAATCTCTCGAGCTCCAGGCGAAGTGAACCATCGCCGGCCACAAGCAACACAATGGGCGCTCCAATTCTCAAAAATTCTACTGCCAAATGAACAAGAAATGTTGGCCCATGTGCCGGCCCAAGCCCTCCACAGTAAACAAGCACCCTGTCTCGGTTGAACCTTTCCGGTTTACTTTCATCTGTACAGGTAACAGCACGAACCGAAGCAAAGCGCTCCAAATCCGCCGCATTTGAAATTACCGATATTTTTTCCAACGGAACTCCTTTTCCAGAAACGAAATCCCTCATCGTTGGAGTTAAAGCAATTATATGTTTTGCGCGAGAATAGGCGAAGCCCTCCAATCGCCGACTCGCCCAACGAACTCCGGTATTTTTTAACACACCCATTGCGATAGGCACATCCGGCCAGAGATCGCGAAGCTCAAAAATCATTGGGGTATTGGTACGCCAAGAAGCATACGCACCCGGGATAGCAATCGTTAGCGGTGTACTTGTGGCATATACAACATCACCCTTGAGAGCGGCAGCTCGACCTGCCGAGTAGGTCGCAAATCGGATAAAAGCTTTAATTCGGGCTTTAAAATCCATGAGATTTGAATATTCTACCGGAAGCCAATGCACACGCATCCCGCCTTCGATGCTTTCAAACCAACCCGACCGCTTATCAGGTGTGCGCCATGAAGTCACCATATGTACATCATGCCCCGCAGCTACAAGGCGCCTCCCAATCTCGTAAGATCTTGTGCCGCCAACCATTTCTGGTGTATTAAAATACTGATGAAGATATATGATACGCATCAGATGCTTGCTCCAACGAATAACATGCCACAAGCACTTCGACATGCAGGATTCTTATCTGCTATACCCGTTTTTCCCGTGCATTGAAATTCCCGCTGCCTAACGATGTTCGATTCGTCGGCTTGTGAGCAACATATCGATTGTGTGTGGGCGGCTTTCATATCTGTCCGCTCGTCGCTTCGCCGCTGCCGCTTGATACCTCCCTCTACCGCCATTACGGTGGAACTCCAGTATTTTTCGCCCGAGGCGCTGGAGCGAAAGCTTTTTCGCCGGCCTGGCGCTGTATTACCTGCCTTTCAGCAGCGTTGATATAATCATCGAGATCGATAATTCCGCTGTCCCCACTTTACGGTCGGGCCTGCGAGGCAGGCCTACACTGCTGGTCAATTGGTTCGATTCAAACTGAATCCGACTCCGCTCATTATCTAGCATTCAGTGCGAAATAGATTTCCATAGAGGTCCAATAGTTTTTTTGCTTCGTTTTGCCAGTTAAAGCGTTCCCGCACAGCGCGTTTTCCATTCTCACCCATTTGTCTAGCCTGCTTAGGATTCGTTATAAAGCGATCTACAGCAGCAGCAATGTCCTCCGGATACAAAGGATCAACACAGACGCCACACTGACCTTGCTCGATTATTTCCCTCCACAAGGGAAATCTAGACGCGATTACCGGTAGACCCGCACTCATATATTCGAACATCTTTACCGGTAGCGCATCCATATAGTTGATCGTCGGATGGAGTGTCACCACGCCCGCCATGGAACGTGCCAGAACCTGACGAACTTGTTCCCGGCTTAGCCACCCTAATTGGTCGACACCTTCCCAACCTGCGTAAGATTTCACTTCACGTTCGGTTTTCGTATCGGAAAACCGCCCACCCAACTGCAAACGAGCTCCACTTTTCACATGCCCGACCGCACGCACCATTTCCTTTATGCCACGACTAGCCGTGATATCGCCGACATAACATATCTGATGTTGCTTCAGTGACCAATCCACATCTTCTTCAGCCAGCTCTCCGAGTATCGGAAAGTTGTTAACATCTACCGAGTTTGAATTTATCGCAAGAAACTTTTCCCGAATAAATGGCGTCGCCGCAACGACGGCATCTAATTGCCGGCAAACCCAGGCTTCGTACCTCCTGAACGCGTTCGAACAAAGCCATCTGGAGGGCTTGCTCAGATAAGACTTCCCCCGGATTTGCAAGGGCACATCTTCATGTGAATCAAAAATCACCTTTTTTCCCATTCGCTTTAACTTTAGTCCGGCCGGGAGCAACTCAGGATCATGCAGGTGATAGACATCACCGTTTAGTCGCTTAGCTTTTTCCAGAACTTTTTGCGTCGTGCGGGTAAACCGGTCTTTGCGCCCCTTCGGCAACCCAACGTCGTAGATAGAAACTCCGTTTTTTTTTGCATCCCCCTTTCCATCGGCCACCACCAGTTCCACACAATAGCCCGCTTTGGCAAGGGACTGCGCTTCCTTTATGAATATGCGTGTGTCATTACGGGCGTGGACCGATGTAAGGTGACAAACCTTGAATTGAAGTTGCATATGTGCGTCTCACGTCGTTTAGCGCCGCCTCTGAGAAGCGGACCGGTGCAAGAAAAGCAAGATTTATCGCGAACTGGTCAACCACACACCCTTGGCGTGGACTCTCCCCGACGAGAGCAGGATTGCTCTCGCGAAGAAACCCCACCCGAGTGCCGCGATCGGCCAAAATATGGGTTTGGCGGCACTTACGAGTAACAGTGAGGAGAAATTTATTGTGAATGCCAACATCCACGCAGGGTCTTGCGTTTTCATAGCGAGCAGGCGCTTGATAGAAATCAGCAAAGGTGACAGGGATAGCAACAAGTACCAGAAGAACCCAAGCATGCCGTAATTGACCCAGCCCGAAAGCATATTGTGGGCATAGTTACCAGTTCCACCACCCTCAGCCACATGTCCTCCAAAATAGCCGAACACCGGTGTGTCCAACAGCTGTCGGATTGCGATCTCGTTTAGCCACTGCCTACTTTGCCACGAGCTGGAGGAAGGCAAATTCAGAATTTCCAACTGCCGGCTCTGGACCAAGGATTCGTACCCGACAGCAACCACAACCGAAGTGCCAATAATCGTCGCAATCATGACCACCGCATAACGGCTATCTTTTAGCGTCAGTATGGAGACCATCAGCAAGGTGGTAGCCACAAATGCATAAAACTCCGAGCGAGCGCCGAGGAGGAACAGGATAAAAAGCCCCCCCATCAGTATTACAATACGCTGTTTGATTGTGCTGGCGACCGACAGGAGAATAATCAGAATCACAAGTGCGCTTCGCGCAAACCCCTGATAGCTCGCCACATTATCTGCGTCATACATGCGACTGACATTGAACGTCAGTTCACCCATCTGGAAGACATGGAGCAGCAGGAAACCGAAGATGAGTAGAAATGAACCCGCGAGGGTACGGTATAGCGTTGACGAATGTCCGGGCAAAAACATCCCGACAAAAAACAGCGCCAACCACAGAACTGCAGTCTCAACCGACTGAATGAATGCCACTTTTACATAAGCACCGTCCAAAACAGTGGTATGTGTAAAAGCCCAGATGAGGGTAAAGACGATAAACCCGAAAACGGCCAGCACATAGGTGCTGACGACGTTGGCATATCCCCGCAGAATCAGGGGAAACAGGGCAGCAAAGGTCACCATCAACAATGCAGATGAGAATCCGAACAAACCGTCCAGAATGGAGGGCAGAGTGACGTCAAACGCCGCCACAGAAAAGTGAACAAACAGAAAACCGGGAAAGAGAACAATCAACCCGCCCACCGATACGAGCTCGGCCATATGCCAAGGATCGAGGATTCGTTTCCGCATATGACTCATGGAAGGCCAGAGAGCACCCTCATCGCCATAACGGCCATCAACATTCGTTACTGGCGATGACATCGGCTAGCCTTGTTACCTCTGACACCTCAGGTCCTATGGCCTGCAGCACTCTTGTAGGTAGTACCAACACCCTCGCGGCGAATTTCAGAACGAACGCGCTTGTATACTCATCCATAAGCAAGCTATTCCGTTGTTCACGAGCGTCCGAGGAACACCCAAAAAAAAAGCGGCGGCAGGAAAAAGCATCTGAGCTACCCGCGCCGTAAGGATTGATGATCCTGACCCGCCCCGGACAAATGCGGCCCTTGGCTGTCCCGGCACTGCCAAAAAAGTATAGTCGTTCAAGAATCGTCACAGCCGGATCCGGGCTCCTGATAACGACCATCTATTGCCAAGCCCTTTTCATCAAAAAGAGATATCTACTCGCCACCATCAAACCCGTGAGCCCAAAAGCAGCAGACCACAGGAAACTATCGTCGGTCGAAGTGTAAAGTACCAACAGGGGCGAAACGGAGAACGCTGACCAAACCAGGGCACGGGCGGTCCCCGCCCAACTGGCTGTCCAGTCATTTCCGGATGCACGCATTAACCAGATGAGAAAAACGAGATAGCAGGCCGCGCTGCTCAAAGAGAACAGGGCAACCGCAATCAATACATCACCCAGGTATGCACCGAACAGCAGTGCAACCAGCCTCGTGCCGAGCAAGAGTCCCTGGAACAGCATTTCGTGAAACTGTTTTTCCAGCACGGAAAACAGGGTGCTGAGCGGAGAGGTAACAAGGACCAGGTATCCCCAGGGCGCCATCCACTGTGCAAACAGACCTGCCTGCCGCCACTCCTGTCCAAACGCTATGGCGAAAATCTCGGGGCCGGCGAGTGCCAGGATCAAGGTGGGAGGCATCGCGATGTGCGCGAGTTTCTCGTGTATGTCCGCCACCAGATCACCCAACACGCCATTTCTTCGCGCTTCTGCAGCGCTCGAAAAAAAAACGTCGGCAATACCTTTGCCGATCAATCCCATAGGGGCTGTAAGGACACGCTGTGCCAGCAGGTAAACTCCTGCCGCTCCGCTACTGAAGAGCGCCGCGAGGAGCAGAAAGGGGAGCTGCTGACCGACCGCGTTGAACACACTGCCCCAGGTGGAAAATAGAGGAAAATGCTTGTAACGCCGCGCGGCTTGACCGATGCCTGGCAGGCGTACTCTTTTGAAAACATTCCAGCGCTGACGAACCGCCAACGTACCGAGACCCGTGACACCTGCAGCATGTCCAGTCACCTGTCCCAGCAACAGTGCCAACGGACCAAGCGTAAACCCGGCCAGTTGCACACCCACCATACTGAACCCTTGCATCAATTTGGTACGTGCCACTGCCGAGAAGGCCCCGGTTCTTATGGCCCAGTAATTGAAGACCTGGTAGATACCTGTCAGCAATACACCGACAGGCAGCAGCCACAGAAAATCCGCCAGTGCAGGTGCATTCAGCGCCTCGGCGATGGTGTGGCGAAAAAGAAAAGTGGCCAGTGCAGTAAGCAGCGCCATACCTAATACGACCAACAGACTGAGAGCGACGACGTGAGCAGCCTCTTCATCACTTTCGGGGAGGGGGATGGCGAGTTGATACCGTAAGCTTGAGACTACCGTCGTGATTCCCAGCAGCGCGGTGTAGACCGCGAGAAGTCCAAAGTCTTCGGGACCATAAAGACGGGTTAACAGAGGAGAGGCGAGGATCACAATCCCCTGGCCTACTGCCGTTCCTCCCGCAAGAATGGAAACGCTGCGGGCAAAGCGGTTTTTCGGGAGCAGACTTCTGACGATCGCTTTGGCAGACATTTCCGCGTTGACCCTAGGCAGCCGAAGCCGAAACGGCGGCATACAGCGCCTGAACAACTGCATTTTGTTCATCGTCGGCCAGGTTCGGGTGCATGGGCAGGCTCAGTACACGGCTTGCCGCATACTCGGTTTCAGGAAAAGCTGCGGGATCGAGGCCCAAGCGGGAGAATGCCGGCTGTCGGTAGAGAGCGAGGGGATAGTGCACCGCTGTTGGGACACCAGCCAGCTTCAGCTGCTCGGCAATGCCATCACGATCCTCCACCTGTATCGTGTATTGTGCATACACACTGCTGTTGTGCGGCTCGAGGTAAGGCGCAGTTACGCCACGTACAGCTGCCAGTTGCCGCCCGTATTCCGCCCCGATTCGTGCCCGGTTCACCACTTCTTGCGGGAAGATTTCGAGTTTTTCCAGCAGGATCGCGGCCTGGATCGTATCCATGCGCCCGTTGATGCCGATCATCGGATGGTGATAGCGCCGATCCTGCCCATGCACCCGGATCTCCCGCATCGCCTTTGCGAGTTCATCTTCGTCGGTGAACAGCGCCCCGCTATCTCCATAGCCCCCTAACGGCTTGCTCGGAAAAAAGCTCGTTGAACCGACGGTGGACAGCCCACAGGACTTACGTCCCTTGTAAGTGGCTCCGAAGGATTGTGCACCGTCCTCTATCACCGGGAGTCCGTATCGGGCAGCGATAGCATTGATGGTGTCAAAATCGGCGCACTGGCCATAGAGACTGACAGGCATAATGGCCCGGGTCTTCGAGGTGATCCTCGTCTCTATTTTCTCCGGATCGATGTTATAGGTGCGGGAGTCTATGTCGACGAAGACAGGCGTGGCACCCAGCAAGGCAATTACCTCACCGGTCGCAATGAAGGTAAATGGAGTCGTGATCACTTCATCGCCCGGACCGATGCCCAACGCCATCATGGCAATGAGCAGTGAATCGGTACCACTGGACACGGCAACACAGTGCTTTACGCCTGCATATTCGGCCAAGCGCGCTTCGAGTTCGGCCACTTCCGGCCCCATGATGTACCGGCCGTGGTCCAGCACTCGCCGGATGCGCGCCTCCAATCGGGGGCGAATGCTCTTTTGCTGGGATTCAAGATCGATAAATTGCATCGGCTCTTCCTGAGAATTATCCATTTTCCTTCATCCCGTTTCCGTCTGCACAAAGATGCAGAGAAAACAGGAGACACGATGTAAAGTTACCCACTCATGGCTGCGGCGCGGGATGCCAGTGCCCTTGATGCCGTCCATTTGCCCCCGAAAACAGTGATTACCCTATCTGATTGCTCGAAAGCGGATTCCCGGCTGGTACTGCCGGCATCCCGTGCGGCCTGCACTAGCGGCCGCAATCCTGCGAAATGCGTTTTAATGTTTTCTTTGCCGATGTTGCGATGCAGATAGCGCCGGCAGAATCCGATCAGGTATGAAGTCTCCTCCGCAGAACACTCGACCGGCTCGTCCAGCCGCTGGGCCACTTCCGTGGTCCCCACCAGGGTATGGCCTTGATACGGAAGGATGAATGCCACCCGGCGCTGCCCCGGTACTTCAAGAATTGCGCCATGAGCGATCGGAAAATCGAAAACCAGATGACTTCCCCTTACAAGGCGGAGTCGAACGCTGCTTTCGATACCGCTGCGGGTCAGTAACTGCTCTGCCCAGGGACCGGTGACGTTGTACACCAGATCATAGCGCTCCCAATCGCCACTGGCGCTCACCTGACCCGATCTCGTCACCCTTTCAACAGCGGTTTTTTCCCGGATCGAGACTCCCGCTTCACTGGCCCGTTCCGCAGCCCACAAGCCGAGCGCCCGATCGTCCATCTGCCCGTCAAAAAACCGATAGCCGCCAACAAGTCCTTCCGGTTTCAACTCCGGGAGCAAGGCCAGTAGCTCAGACGGCGTCAACTTTTTGTGTCGACCCAGGCAAGCTTTTCCGGCAAGTCCGTCATAGATCGTCAATCCGATCTTCATCTTTAAAGCCGATCGGCTGCTCTTTCGATAAATCGGCAACAGGATCGGCAGCGGGCGTGCCAGATGTGGCGCCTGCTCTATCCACCAGGCCCGTTCCGCCAGCGCTTCGCGCACCAGGGAAAACCGACCATGCTCCAGATAACGCAAACCCCCGTGCAGCAACTTGGTTGAGGCACTACTGGTGGCCGACATGAGCGTGCCCTTTTCAAACAACTGGACGGCATGCCCCTTTTTCGCCAGTTCCCAGGCCGTCATTACACCGTTAATGCCACCGCCAATTACTGCGACCCGTTTCATAAAGGGCGACACGCCTCCTCGTCGATCGCATACGCCTGGCCGCACGCGTTGCAGGAGACCTGGCCCTCATTGGGCAACCGCACACCGCACTGGCACATCCAGCCAACCCGAACAGCGGGATTTCCCACAAGAAGTGCGTAATCAGGCACGTCCTTCGTTACCACTGCGCCGGCACCGATGAAGGCGTACTTCCCGATGGTATGCCCACAGATGATGGTCGCATTCGCCCCGATGGTGGCACCGGTTCGCACGAGGGTATTCTGGTACTCCAGTTTTCTGGCCACGTGAGAGCGTGGGTTTACCACATTGGTAAACACCATGCTGGGCCCGCAAAACACGTGATCCTCGAGGTGCACCTCGTCGTAGATGGAAACATTGTTTTGCACCTTTACACTGTTTCCGATCGTTACCCTGTTGCCTACGAAGACGTTCTGTCCCAGTGAACAGTCACGACCAATATGTGCCCCGGCGCAGACGTGTACCCAGTGCCAAATCCGCGTCTGCTCGCCGATGGTTGCACCCTCATCGACAATGGCGGTCGCATGTACACTAAACGTCATGGCTCACCTTCAATACTCCAGTGGGAGTGAAACCGTGCGTCCGTCGCGGGCAGAGAGATAGGCGGCAATCAGCACCTCCAGCGACTTCAATCCCTCGCGTCCGTCAGTATCCGGCTCCGCCTCTCCGCGCATTACGTCGATGACATTCTTGTAGTAGCCCGGATGCCCAAAGCCGTAGACCGATGTGGTTTCGTAGTTTGCTGCCTGTACCTGGCTGTCGTACTCCCGCTCATCGGCAAACTGCCAATGCTGGATCTCGTTCACGGCGACCCCACCCACGCGCACGGTTCCCTTTTCACCGAGTATCGTTATCGAACCCTCGAAGTTTTTGGGATAGGTAAGCATCGTCACACACATGGACCCAAGCGACCCGCTGCGCCAGCGCACGTTGAGAACCCCGCTGGTCTCGACCTCGATATCACGGTCAAGGGTGCCGTTCATCGCCTGAATGCTGTCCACGGGACCGATCAGCCAATCGAGTAAGTCCACATAGTGGCTCGCCTGATTCATGAAAGCGCCGCCGTCGAGTTCCCAGGTCCCGCGCCACTTGGCCGAATCGTAGTACTCCTGGGGCCGATTCCAGAATACGTTGATATGGACCATATAGATCTTTCCGAAGCGTTTTTCGGTTACGGCCTGCTTCAACAATTGAAGGGTGGTGTTCTTTCTGTTCTGCTTCACAACGAAAAGTCGCACACCCTCCTGATCACAGGCCCGAACCATACGCAGGCCGTCTTGCCACCGTGTGGCCATCGGTTTTTCGGTGAGTACATTCACCCCATGTTGCGCAGCTCGAACGGCTTGGTCGGGATGGAGCCCGCTCGGGGTACAAAGCGCCACCAGGTCGAGTGTTTCATTGTTCAGCATCGCTTCTATATTGGTGTAGCCAGGCACTTTGTACTTGTCGATGTGGTTTGCAAGAACGTCCTCGTCAACATCACAAACGGAGACCAGATCCATATCATCCCGGTGTACATCAATCGAATCGAGATGGTTTCGTGAAATCCGTCCGCATCCCACGATCCCGATACGTAGTTTTCGTCCGTTGATTCTTGTTCCCATTTCAAGCCCGTCCTTGGGTTAGATCTTGTGTAGAGGCCCTGGCCGGGAGTCCTTGGCCAACTTCCCGGAGTGAAACCCTCCTAGCAAGCTATATCCGACTCCCTGCTGTAGGTTCTAGTCAATACCATTACCCGCTGCAAGCGAGCGATCGCGATCGCTTGCGTATTCCTGCTCCACCCTGCACTGTGAGCAAACGCCTTCTCCGGGGGTATAGTCGGGAACGCAAGCCTTCAGAATGTCGATCACCTCTTCAATCCTGTTCTCATCGGCTGCCCGCCATAGCTGATGCAGATATTCCCCAATCTCATTCCAGGAAATGCACTCTTCGTGCGCGCGCATGATCTTCGGATGCTCCGTGACATACGCATCACTCCCAACCAGGAGTTCTTCGTACAGCTTTTCACCCGGGCGGAGCCCCGTAAACGCAATAGCGATATCCCCGTTTTGGTTGTTGTCGGTTTTTTCGGTGAACCCCATCAGGTGAATCATTTTCTTGGCCAGATCGAGAATCTTTACCGGTTCGCCCATATCCAGAAGAAACACGTCTCCTCCGTGTGACATGGCGCTGGCCTGCAGCACCAGTTGTGCGGCTTCCGGCACTGTCATGAAATACCGGATCACTTCCGGATGCGTCACGGTTACCGGGCCACCTCTGCGAATTTGCTCTTTGAAATGGGGTACCACCGAGCCGGAGCTGCCGAGCACGTTGCCAAAACGCACTATGCAGAGTGCGGTCTTGTTCTCTCCTTGCCGTTCCCGCTCCTGAATTGCCTGTACCACCAGTTCAGACATGCGCTTGGTCGCCCCCATCAAGTTTGTCGGCCTGACGGCTTTATCCGTTGAGACCAGCACAAATGTGGCAGCCTGTGCAGCCACGGCAGCTTCGGCGACATTCCATGTCCCGATCACATTATTGAGCACTCCCTCCGAGATGTTTTCTTCCAGCATCGGAACGTGCTTGTATGCCGCGGCATGAAAGACAAGATCAATCCCGTAGTCGAACATGACAACCGCGAGGCGTTGGCTATCCCTTACCGACCCCAGCACCGCATGAATGGCGACCTTTTCTACCGCAGATTTATTCGCCTCTCTCAGCTCTTTTTCGATGGTATACAGCGCATATTCCGACATTTCATAAAGCACAATACGAACCGGGTTGAGTTCCATGATTTTCCGGCAAAGCTCGGAGCCGATGGTTCCACCGGCTCCCGTTACCATTACGTTTCTTCTGTTGGCTGAACTGTTCAGCAGCGCCGTTTTCGCCTCGACCGGCTCTCGCTCAAGCAAGTCCTCCAGGTCAATATCCCGCAGTTCATCGACGCGGGCCAAACCAACGACCAGTTCACCCAAGTGAGGCACGGTGCGGATCCGGACGGGAAGAAATTCAAGACGGCGGAGTATCTGCTGTCTCTGTTGTCGGCTGGCCGACGGCAGGGCAAGGAAGATCTCGTGCAATCCCCTTTGCTGGACAACGGTCTGAATATGGTGGGTACTGAATACTGGCGTCCCATCGATAACAACTCCATCCAAAGACGGCTCGTCATCAAAAAACGCCTTTACGTGACATTGGCTTCCGCTGTTGATAGCAGCAGCGAGTTGCCGACCTGCATCACCCGCACCGTAAATTCCTACGGCTTTTGCTTTCCTGGCCTTCCTTTGGCGGTAGTACGCCCTAATCGCGAAGCGGCTTCCACCAACATAAATCAGCGCCACTGCCCAGAAAATGATAAAGATGGCCGGATCGGCTTCCAATTGAAGTAGCCACGCCAAACCAAACAGGAGCAGTGCGGATGCGGTGACGCCCTGGATGATAACAAAGGCAGCCTGCTGTCCGATGTAGCGCGTAACCGCCCGATAGAGTCCCAAACGGATAAAAGGGATCACGCTTGCTACCACTGACAAAACCAAAAGCCACTTCCTGTCGGCAGTAAGGTCCGGCGGAACCGTTCCGGATCGAAGTGCAAACGTACCCCACAACAAGACAGGAATGAGCCACATATCGACAATCAATAGAGGGGCGCGCTTCGCGCTCCTTGATAATGTCTGCGGCAGTTTCATATGGCGTCCTTGCTATTTATAGAAGGCGCCCGTAGCGGAACGCCCTAAAACCACTTTGACTAGAGCCCTACCTGTACGGTCGTCATCAAGACCCCCGGAGATCAGCTGGCATACTGGTGATAGTAGCGCACGTAGTAGGAATTCTTGGTTGATACATCGTTGACGATAAATCCGTCGATATTCAGATCACTCTGCTGGAATCCTCGCATCGCTGCCCTAATTTCCCCCATGGGGTGCTGTCCCGAGCGCAGAACCATCAGGTTCAAATCAGAGCGTCGCGCGATAACCACCGCATCCGTCACCGCAAGTGTTGGTGGGCTATCGATAATAATCATGTCGTAGTGCTGCCGCAGCCGTTCAAGGAGTGCGGCAAAACGCTCGCTGAGTAGCAATTCGGAGGGGTTTGGAGGCACTTCACCACAAGGTAGAATATGCAGTCCTGGTTGTTTGGTTTTGTGAATCACATCTCCGAGCAGGAGTTTTTGACTCAGCACCCCAGAGAGCCCGTATCCACGCTGAATCGCAAACGCATCATGCAGGTGACCCTTGCGCATGTCGGCATCGATCAGCAAGGTGCGTTTGCCACTGTCGGCCAGAACTACGGCAAGATTGGAAGCCACGAACGATTTGCCGATATTCGGAGCTGGACCGGTGATGGCAACAATCGGATTTTTGACATGCTGGGCAGCAAAATAGACGTTGGTTCGGAGACTTCGCAGGGCTTCCACCGTCGGACTATCCCTATCGAGGAGTGCGAGGAGCCGCTCCCTGCCTTTGTATTTTCTCGACTTCTCCAGTTTGGCCTGACTGGTGCTGTGCAGTATGGAGGCATACACCGGAAGACTGAGGCTTTTTTCAACAACCTCGGGATCGTCGATGCCCTGGCGAAAACCATTCCTTAGCACGACGCCAAAGATCCCGAGTGTTGTCCCGAGAACAGCGCCCAGCGCAAGCATCAGTGATGGCTTTGGTTTTGTCGGCTCTATCGGAAGGTCGGCAGGATCGATCACCCGCGCATTGGTCACTGTGCCCGCGCGCATCACGCGCATTTCCTGTGCCCTGTTCAGCAAAAGCAGATAGAGTTCATTAGCGACTGTTACATCACGTTCCAATCGGATGGATTTTTCCTGCTCGTCGGGCAACTTGCGCATTTCTGCATTCAGGCTGGCACGTTCTTTTTCCAGCGATCGGATTTGTTGGTTGATTTCGCTGAACAGGGGGTGCTCCGGCGTAAATTTGTTCTCAATGTCATCACGCCTTATCTTCAATCCCGAAAGCTGTGTTTCCAGAGACGTTGCACGGTCAAGCAAGGCTTCCGCTTCCAGCGTAACGTTCACACTGCCTACACTGGAACGGTAATCATTCAGGCGGTTTTCAGATTCCGTCAGATTTTTTCTCAACGCAGGCAGGTGTTTGTTGAGCACCTCCAGGGTCTTTTCGGCTTCCTGGGATCGACGTGCAACATTGTGCTGAAGATAGGCACTGGTGATGGTGGTGAGAATACGTTGCAGCAATTCGGGATTGGGTCCTTCCAGGGCCAGCTTTATAATTCCCGTTTCCTCTCCCTGTTGCGATACATGCAGTGCGTCGCGCAGGTTGTTGACCGCATGCCAACGGTTGCGTTTGGTTACCGCAAAATGTGCCCCTTGATGTGCCGTTAATTTGGAAACGAGGATTTGCAACTTTGAATCCGCATCACCGACATCCCGACTTGCCAATTCTCCTACTCGCCCGTCCACGAGTTTTTCACCCGATTCATCATAGAGCTCGAACGAATCATCTCCCATCGAAACCAGGGACAAGCGCTGATCGGTCAGGTATTCAGGGACCTCCAGCCGATCGACGACAATTTCCTCTTCTCCCCATGCATAAGGCTTCAGATACTCCCAGACAGCGGGTGACTCCCGCACAGGTAGACCCATCTTCGCTAACGTTCTGCCAGCAACCGGCAGGTATGTTGGCTCGGCAACGATCACAAGATTCAGTTCGTCTACCGCTGCACCCACCACCGACCGGGAACGGAACAGCTGCATCTCGGCTTCTACCGGAGTGTCGCCTGCAGAAATCGAAGAAAGCTCCCGGCTCCTTTCGGAATCAGCTTGCGCCGGGTCTATCTGGATGAGGACATCGCTTTGATAGATTGGGCGTGCAGTGAACGTATAGAGCCCGACCACGGCCAGGACGAGCAGCGCAATACCGAACACAACGTGTTTCGCGCGCCAGAGCTCAACAACATACTCCCTCAAATCGACAACGTTTTCGCTTGCGTTGAATAGCGGGCTTTGTTTGAAGTCACTCATCTTACCTTCCGTTGGCGCGTGAATGATTTAAGAGGATATCGGCAGCGACAAAGCTGCCCGCCCATGCGTCATACCCGGGCGGATTGGCATCTTCGAGTCTAGTCGAGCCAGGCATCTGGTTGAAAGCAGGCGCCCGGTCGGACTGCATGTCACATGCGAGTCAGTATAGTGCCATTGTGGGTTCGTGCCTTCAGATTACCCAACGCAGACGTCCATGCTTGAGTTCGGCTAAAGGAGGAGCCATCCTCCGCCGTCCCTGTAATTGCAAGGTCGTTGCGTTAGCTAATCAGTAGCGGATAACCCCGCTAATTTCCAGGGCCAACCTTGAAATTCCCCGGTTGCTGTGGCGCCCGCGATCCGGGTCGCCTTCGGGCCAACGGCTGTCCAAATCTGCTCCCGACGAATTGTGCTCTGCTTAGGCCACTCCTGCGCATCCCTGCACTCGCGGCATTCGTGCATCCCTGCACATCAAAGGACGCACTGGTGATGTAGGTCGGGCTTTAGCCCGTCGCAACCGGATGACGGCCTGGAAGGCCGGCCGACAGGCATCCGGCGGGCCGGCGCACGATTAAAGCACCGCAACGCACCTTGCCTTGTTCCATTAGGGGAACTCTGAGCGCCACACTATTCCCGCATGGACTACTAGGAGCCTGTCCGAGAATAGCGATGGGCTCCAAAATGTGGGTTGGCGCGCTGAGGAACGAAGCCCAACAAAATCAGCGTTGGGGTTCGCATAACTCACCCCAACCTACAAAAAACGATGTTCTCGGACAGGCTCCTAGGTCAGCCCCGCCTCCGCCATGGCGACGGCGCGAAAGATGGCGCGACCCTTGTTCATGGTCTCTTCCCACTCTTTGGCGGGGATGGAGTCGTAGACGATGCCGGCGCCGGCCTGAATGTGCAGGGTTTCGTCCTTGATGACCGCGGTGCGGATGGCGATGGCGGTGTCCATGTTGCCGTTCCAGCCGAGATAACCGACGGCGCCGGAGTAGACGCCGCGCTTGACCGGCTCCAGTTCATCGATGATCTCCATGGCACGGATCTTGGGCGCGCCGGATACGGTGCCGGCGGGGAAGGTGGCACGCAGGGCATCCATGGCGGTGAGGCCGTCCCGCAGGTCCGCCACGACGTTGGAGACAATGTGCATCACGTGGGAGTAGCGCTCGATGACCATTTTATCGGTCAATTGCACCGAGCCGGTCTCGGCGATGCGGCCGACGTCGTTGCGCCCCAGGTCGATGAGCATCAGGTGCTCGGCGAGCTCCTTGGGATCGTTAAGCAGGTCCTGCTCCAACGCCCGGTCTTCCTCTTCGCTCTTGCCGCGCGGGCGGGTGCCGGCGATGGGCCGCACGGTCACCTTCCCATCTTCCGCGCGAACCAGAATCTCCGGCGAAGAGCCGACGACCTGAAATCCCTCGAGATCGAGATAGTACATGTAAGGCGAGGGATTGAGGCTGCGGAGGGCGCGATAGAGGTCCAGCGGTCGGGCGTGGTAGGGGATCGAGAGCCGCTGTGAGAGCACCACCTGCATGATATCGCCGGCGGCGATATACTCCCTGGCCCGCGCAACCGCGGCCTCGAAACCCTCTTGCGTAAAGCCGGAGACGAAATCCTTTTCGGTCACTTCCGTCGAGATGCCCGACCGCTGCACGGGCGTGATGGCCCGCATGCGTTCGACTAGCCGGTCCAGACGCTGCTGCGCCCGCTCCAGCGCCCCGCCGGCGGTTGGGTCGGCGTGGACGATGACGTAGAGCTTGCCCGATAGATTGTCGAATACGACCACCTCATCGGAAACCATCAGCAGGATGTCGGGATTGCCCAGTGGGTCCGGGTTGGGACTGTCCCCAAGGCGTGGCTCGACATAACGCACCGTGTCGTAGCCAAAATAACCCACCAGACCGCCGGTGAAGCGGGGCAATCCGGGCACCTCTGCCATGTGGTAGCGGCCCTGGAATTCATCAATCCAGGCGAGCGGATCTTCGGCCGTGACCTGCTCGATCCGCCGGCCGCCCTCCTCCACCACGATGTCGTGGCCGAACACCTTGAGGATGGTACGACACGGCAGGCCGATGATGGAGTAGCGGCCCCACTTCTCCCCGCTCTGAACCGACTCGAACAGATAGGTATAGGGTGCATCGGCCAGCTTCAGATAGGTGGAGAGTGGCGTGTCGAGGTCGGCGAGGACCTCGCGCATCACCGGAATTCGGTTGTAGCCCTCAGCGGCAAGCCGGGCGAAGTATTCGGGTGTCATGGCATTCCCCTGTCAGATAAAAAGGCGATCGGCGGCGGACAGCGTTCTAACTGCGCCATCGTTTCCCGGGACATGCCTTTTTCATCTTCGGGGTTGTTGCCATTGTTCCTGTTTCCGTTGGTTATCAACCACGGGGAGCACGGGAGACACGGGGTTTGGGTAAAGAGTGTTCCCGGTGCACCCCGTGTTCCCCGTGGTTCAGAAATTTAGTCTTCCAGCACCTGCGGGAGCTCCGCCAGGGAGTCGACCACGGCGTCCGGGTTTGCCTCGCGGATATCGTGGCCGTGATTGTAGCCGTAGGTCACGGCGATTACCGAAAACCCGGCGTTGCGGGCGGCTTCCACGTCGTGCATGGAGTCGCCAATCATTAATGAAGCCTCTTCAGGAACTTTAAAGAAATCAGCAGCATGCCGCAAGGGAGCGGGGTCGGGCTTCTTTTGCGGCAGGGTATCGCCACTGACCACGATGCCGAAGCAGTCGTAGATGCCAAGCTCCCGCAGAAGCGGCTCGGTAAAGCGCGCCGCCTTGTTAGTCACACACCCGAGGGCGATACCTTTCGATTGCAGATAGTCAAGCCCCTCACGCACGCCGGGGTAGAGCCGGCTGCGGGCACTGGTATTCTCTGCATAAAGCCCCATGAAGATCGGCAGTGCCTGTTCAAGCAGCACCGGCTCCGGCTCGTCATGCAGCGAATCGGTCAGTGCTCGTTTAACGAACCGCTCTACACCATTGCCCACCCAGTTGCGCGCACGCTGTTCGCCACGCACCGGGAGACCCAATGTTTTGTTCATCTCGTCGGCACAGAAGGCCAAATCCGGCACGCTGTCCACCAGGGTGCCGTCAAGATCAATCAGGGCCATCCGGGGCTGTTTCATTTTTTCACACCTGCCGCAGAAACCAGGAGCGTAGGAGCGGCGGAAGCCGCGATGGCGTCGGGATGCCCTTTCGCGGCTTCCGCCGCTCCTACGGGGATCGCCTCTGCGGCAATCCGTTTTTGTTACTTGCCAGCCTTGGCCAGCTCGGTGCGGAGGGTCTCCAGGATCGAGTCGTATTTATTCGGATCGGAGGCCTCGGCCTTGCCGAAGATGCCCGAGCCGGCAACAAAAGTGTCGGCGCCCGCGGCGGCGATCTCGCGAATATTGTCCGCCTTAACGCCGCCATCAACTTCCAGACGGATGTCGCGGCCGCTTGCCTCGATGCGCTTGCGCGCCTCACGCAGCTTGTCCAGCGTCGCCGGAATGAAGCTCTGGCCTCCGAAGCCGGGGTTCACGGACATGAGCAGGATCATGTCGACCTTGTCCATCACGTAATCCAGATAGGAGAGCGGAGTCGCCGGGTTGAACACCAGACCCGCCTTGCAGCCTTCGTTATGGATGAGCTGCAGGGTGCGATCAACGTGCTCGGAGGCCTCCGGGTGGAAGGTGATGTAGGTGGCGCCGGCTGCCGCGAAGTCGGGAATGATCCGGTCCACCGGCTTAACCATCAGGTGCACATCGACTGGGGCGGTGATACCGTAATCGCGCAACGCCTGGCATACCAGCGGGCCGATAGTCAGGTTGGGGACATAGTGGTTGTCCATGACGTCGAAGTGCACGATATCGGCACCGGAATCGAGGACATTCTTGACCTCGTCGCCCAGCCGGGCAAAATCCGCCGACAGGATCGAGGGAGCAATCAAATAGTCCGCCATAGTTCTTTGCCTCTGATTATGTCCGTTCCGCGCCCACATTAGCGAAGCGCCCGAAAAAAGAACCAGGAATTTTACCCGCTGTCCCCGCCTAATGCGACTCGGGACAGGAGAGAAGAGGGCGAACTCACCCTAACCTATTGATTTTCACCTGCTTCGATCCCATACCGGATGCTTGTGACTGCATTTTTCCGGCTGAAACGACAGCATACCATCGACACATTCCAACAGGAGAAGACCCCATGAGCATTATGCTCGCACTGCACGTCCTGGCCGTTATCGTTTGGGTGGGCGGGATGTTTTTTGCCCATCAGGTCCTGCGCCCGGTGGCCGCGGTGGAGCTCGATCCACCCGAAAGACAGATAGTATGGAATGGCGTATTCCGACGTTTCTTCGCCTGGGTTTGGGCGGCTGTCATCCTGATACTGGTCACCGGATACTGGCTCATTTTCGCCGTCTATGGCGGAATGGCCAACGTCGGCTTATACGTCCATCTCATGAACGGCATCGGTCTGCTGATGATCGCGCTTTTCGCCTTTCTGTTTTTTGTCCCGTACCGTGGTTTCAGGCAGGCAGTGGCCGAGCGCCGCTGGCCCGACGGCAAGCGCCACCTGGACCGCATTCGCACGATTGTCGGCACCAATCTTGTGCTGGGATTAATCACGGCTGCGATAGGCAGTGGCGGACGCTTGTTCTAGGCGGGAACGTAACTGCTCGCCCGGGTGATCACGCACGGCCCGGGAAATCCGTCATCCCCGCGTAGGCGCGCGTAGGCGGGGATCCAGCGTTAGACGAGCTGTCTTCTTTCGAGCGGTGGCCGTCATCCCCGCGTAGGCGCGTAGGCGGGGATCCAAGACGGCTCCTTCACGCTGCTGCTGAGTCAGGACGATCATCCCCGCGTAGGCGGGGATCCAGGACGGCTCCTTCACGCTGCCGCTGAGTCGGGACCGTCATCGCAGGGATCCATTTTGAGCCATGCTTCTGTGCTCTGGATTCCCGCCTACGCGGGAATGACGCGGGAATAACGCGGGAATAACGCGGGAATAACGCGGGAATAACGCGGGAATAACGCAGGAATGACGCAGGGATGACGCAGGGATGACGGGAAAAGGTTAGGATAAAGGGGTCTAAAATCAGTAACTCACCTTATCGAGCCCCTCCTGCCCTCTCCCTCGGAAGAGGGCATTTTTCAACAGTTGCTAAGGCCCGAGTCCGCCTGAATAGAGCGGGTCCACGTCCCGTCGAGTAAAGGTCCGTTCGGTAGCCAGGGTATCGGCCTCGTGCACCCCGGATACCTTCAGCATGTGCTTGGTCACGAGGTTGTCCACACCCTCGGCCGAGGTGGCTTTAATGAGCGCGACCAGGTCGTAGATGCCTGCAACGGCATGGACCTGATCGACCCCCGGCAGTCGCGAAATATGGCATCGATGCGATTCTGGTCCACCTTCAGCAATACGACTGCGTTTTTCATGGCGAGCCTCCTTGTGACGTCCTTTTCAAAGGATAGACGCCAGCTGTCGGTCAAATGCCCCTGCCTTTCCGGGCGCTCTCTACTCGTCCATGCCAATGGAAAACATGGTTTCGAGGTCGTGCCGGGACTGGGTGCGGAAGGCGGGCATGGTTTCTGTTTCGATAATGCCGTCGACCTTGAGCATATGATTGGTCACCACGTCGGCCATGGCTTCATTGCTGCGGACGCGAATCATCACCACCAGGTCATAACGGCCTCCCACGGAGTAGACCTCGCTGATACCCTCAATCTCCGCCAGTTCGGCGGCCACATCATTGACTCGCGTGCGCTCCGCCTTGACCAGTACGATTGCCGTAACCATGTTTTCTCACTCTCCAGTTTGATGTTCATAGACTGGGATATTCACCGCAAAGACGCAAAGGGCTTGCCTGCACGCGGCAGCTGGTGCCCTGCTGCAACTGGTGACATCCAGCTGCTGTGTTAAGGTGGCAGGGGGTCCCAAAGCACGCCATTACCGATGGAATCACTGGAAAACGCCCTGGTCGCATTCGCCGGGTTTGTCTGGGGCATGCCGCTGGTTGTTCTGCTGGTCGGGGGCGGCGTGTTCTTTCTGCTCTACTCCCGCCTGCTGCCCTACCGGCACTTTCGGCACGCCATCGCCATCCTGCGCGGCCGCTACGACGACACCGGCGACCCGGGTCACATCGTACACTTCCAGGCACTCACCACCGCCCTCTCCGGCACCCTCGGGATGGGCAACATTGCCGGGGTTGCAGTGGCAATCACCATGGGAGGGCCGGGCGCCATCTTCTGGATGTGGATCACAGCCGTGGTCGGGATCGCGACCAAGTTCTTCACCGCCTCGCTGGCCATTATGTACCGGGGTCGGGACAGTCTCGGCCACCTCCAGGGTGGTCCCATGTATGTGGTCCGCGAGGGGCTAGGGCGGCGCTGGCTGCCACTGGCGGGGCTGTTCGCATTCGCGGGGCTGTTCGGGACACTGCCGGTCTTTCAGGTCAATCAGCTGGTGCAGATCGTCCGCGAGGTGGTGGCGATACCGAACGGCTGGACCTCCGAGGCGGACCACTTCGGCTTTGACCTCACCCTCGGGGCGCTGATCGCAGCGGTGGTGCTCGCCGTGATTCTGGGGAACATCCAGCGGGTGGGGAGGGTCACCTCACGGCTGGTGCCCGCAATGGTGCTGTTCTACCTGGCCCTGACGGTATGGGTGCTCTTCGATTATGCCGGCGCGATTCCCGGTGCCTTTGCGCTGATCCTGGAGGATGCCTTCAGCGGCCAGTCGGTGGCGGGCGGTGCGGTTGGGACGGTGATCCTGATGGGGGTACGGCGCGGTGCCTTTTCCAACGAGGCGGGCATCGGCACCGAGTCCATGGCCCACGGCGCCGCGAAGACCAATGAGCCGATCCGCGAGGGGCTGGTGGCGATGCTGGGGCCGGTCATCGATACCCTGATCGTCTGCACCTGCACTGCACTGGCGATTCTTACCACCGGTGTCTGGCAGGGTAGCGAGGCAAACGGCGTGAGTCTCACGGCCAGCGCCTTCGAACATGCCCTTCCAGGGACTGGCGCGTATCTGCTGACCATCATGGTGCTGTTCCTGTCGCTCTCGACCATATTCAGCTTCTGGTACTACGGCAGCAAATGCCTGGGCTTTCTGGCGGGTGCCCAGCGCCAGCACCACTACGTCTGGATCTATACGGGACTGGTGCTGCTCGGTGCGGTGGGATCGCTCGAACTGGTGATCAGCCTGATCGACGGCATGTACGGATTGATGGCTATTCCGACCATGACCTCTGCCCTGTTACTTGCGCCCAGGGTCAGGGCCGCCACAGCAGACTATTTTGCCCGCCATCCCAGAGAGAGGAGAGCCCTCGATTGATGACACGCAGTTGCAGATCCAACCACTGCTTCAACGGGTACCCCTCGTCTCCTTGATCATTTCGTAGGCGTTTTTTATCTCCTGCGTCTTTTCGGTGGCGATCTTCATCATCTCTTCCGGCAGCCCGCGAGAGACCAGCTTGTCCGGATGGTGCTGGCTCATCAGGCGACGGTAGGCGCGTTTAATCTCGGCATCGGATGCCTCGGCTTTGACGCCCAGCACCTCATACGCCTCTTTTAAGAGGTCCTTGCGAGGCGCCCGTCCCATTCCACCGGCGGCACCGGGGCCCCGCCCGGTGAAATCACGGGCAGCCCGCGTCATGGCGTCGAGATGCGAGAATTCGGCCCGTGAAAAGCCCAGCAACCGGAAGATCTCGATCAACAATTCCCGTTCCGCGGCATGCAGTGCACCGTCGGCATAGGCGGCCTGAAGCTGGATCTCGAGGAACATGCGCATCAGCGTGGAGCGACGCCCGACCACTGACCGGAACTGTTCCAGCACACCTTCCAGGTCGAAATCATCCTCCTTGCCCTGCCGGAACAGATCGATGGCCACCTTCTTCTGTTCGGGCTGCAGCGCCATCTGCTGCATCACCGCCTGGGCGAAACTGATCTCCTGCCTGCTGACCCGGCCATCGGCCTTGGCGAGGCGCCCCATGACGGAAAACGTCGCCGTAAAGAATGCCATCTGGATCTGTTCACGATCCATGGTCTGACCGGTGACCAGCTTCAGTCCCTTGTCGAACTGATGCCCCACCACGGTGCCCAGCAGCGCACCCAGAGGGCCGCCAAGGGCAAAACCAAAGGCCGTGCCGAGCACCTTACCCCACCAACTCATCGAATTCTCCGCCGTTCGGATCGTAACCGGCCCATGGTAGCGCGCCGCTGGCGCCGGCGCGAGATGCATGGAAAACGATTCTTCCGGTTACAGCGGGGTCAAAAGCGGGTATATATCGGCCATCCTTCAAGGAGAAGTTGGACGATGAACGGTTGGGCGACGACTTGGACCTGATTGAACCCTGTCAGGCGGTAGTGGATGCCCTGGCGGGTCGGGGGTGGGGCGCCTTTCCCGGTTTCATGGAGCCTGAAGAGGTGCGGGAACTGGCGAGGGAGTGCCGCACCCTGTGGGACGCCGGAGGCTTTCGCCATGCCGGAGTCGGGCGGGGCGAGCTCCTTCATGTCAACGCTGATGTGCGCACGGATCACATCATGTGGCTCGATCCTGAACTCGCCACCCCGGCCCAGCTTCGCTGGCATGAGCGCATGGAGAAGCTAAGGCTGGCCATCAACCGCGACCTCTATCTTGGACTCGCCGACTACGAGGGACACTTCGCGATCTATCCGCCTGGCAGTTTCTACAGGCGTCACCGGGACCAGTTCAGGGAGAACGGGCTGCGCACCATCACTACCATTCTCTACCTCAACAAGGAGTGGAGATTGGAGGATGGGGGCCAGCTACGCCTCTATCTGCAGTCCGGCGAAGAGAGCCCCTACGTCGACATCCTGCCCGAGGCCGGTACCCTGGTCAGCTTCCTCTCGGGCCCGTTCCTCCACGAAGTCCTCCCGGCCGGACGCCAACGAATGAGCCTGACCGGGTGGTACCGAAAGCGGATGTAGGGAGCTACTGCGCGGATATCCTTTGCTTCGAAAAGATATTTACACCGCCGAGGAATGAGGGCGCAGAGTCTCCTGGAGATTGCCCCGACTTGTCATTACGAGGAGCC
>NZ_JAENYR010000152.1 GCF_016841685.1 Thiohalomonas denitrificans | reverse complement strand
GCCGCGCCTACGTCGACGCCCGCTACAGCAAGCGGTACGCCATCACCGACGAAGAGCTGAACGCCATCGCCAGGCGGGTTGATGATTTGAGGGAACTCACGGCCGAAGTGTGCCTGAGAAAGATCGAGGGACTGAAGAATGCCGCTGAAAACCAATAAAGCTGATACTCATGATTTATCTTCCCTGAGTGGGACGAGAAAACGACGAACCCCGCGAACACCTGCTGGTTGTTTACACCGGTCTAAGACGGCTACATGTAGTTGGGCTCTTAAGGAGGAAGCGTGAAAGTCTTCCTGTTGCTCTGGTTCGTGCTATGCGCGTCACCGGTTGCTTCGGTCGCGCAAGAAACCTTTGAGGCGCGCTTGGTAGAAGCTGCCAAGGGTGCTCAAGTCAAGACTTTCGATCCGGCGCTGGGCCCAATAACAATGGACCGCTGGGTCAGTTCAGTAGCTACGCCACGCTCAAGTATTTATTGGGAAGTCAACGACTGCGGAGAGCAAACGGGTAGCCCTGCTGATAGGGGACGCGATTTTCCTGCCTGTGTGGAAGCAATCTTTTTTGTCGTTCCGGATACTGAAGCGCATGTGAGCATTATCGTAGGTACTTTCCATAAGGGGTTGACCGGGAAGCCGCAGTTTTTACAAGCCTATTTAGAACGGCACGGGAGGTACAGAGAAGTGAGAAAGCTTTCGGAGATCGCTTTAATTGCCAAATCGGCCCAACAAGCCGCTGAACCCGACGCCGGAAAGCCAAGCGGCGCTGCGCAGTAGCCCCTAGGGCGGTGCGGGTTAGCAATTCGTTAGCGCTACTACATCGAACTCATGGCTGAGTCCTCTCAAAAGGCCGAAGTAGAGATTTGGGCCTACTGCCTGATGCCCAACCATGTGCATCTTGTGATGGTCCCCAATCACGAGGACGGACTGCATGCCGCTATCGGAGAGGCACATCGCCGGTATACGCGCCATGTCAATTTCCGTAATAGCTGGCGCGGTCATCTATGGCAGGAGCGATTCCATTCGTTCGTCATGGACGAGGGGTATTTACTCTCCACTGTTCGCTATGTCGAGCTCAACCCCGTTAAGGCGGGACTCTGTCGACATCCGGCCGACTGGAAGTGGTCGAGTGCCCTGCCCCATCTTTCGGGTAAAGACGATCAGCTAGTAAGAGTAGGGCCGATGCTGGACCGGATTTCCGATTGGGCTGGGTATCTTTTTAGTCAGAATCGGGATCAAGGAGAGCTGATCGAACAGCACACAAGGACAGGACGGCCGCTCGGGGATGCCGCTTTTGTCCATCGGCTTGAGGGTTTGACCGGCAAGTCCCTGACGCCCAAAAGGCCTGGTCGTAAGGCCGCTGCCGCGGAACAGGTATACTGTCCCCGGAATCCCTAATCCCTGTCCCCGGAATCCCCAATGAGTTGATTGCCTACATGGAGCAGGCGGAAGAGGGAAGTGACGCCATCATTCAGAATTTGGACTCAGTGGTGGCGGAGCGGCACAACGTCTGAACTAACCCGAATTTTTCGTAAATTAGCACCGATCTCGCTTGTCTCTTGGCTCCACAAGGAATATTTCCTCAGTCGGCCGTAATCACCGATACGCCGCTCCTTCGAAAATTTCCTTGTGAAACCAATATCCTAAGCGACCTCGGCACAAATTTATAAAATCTTCGGGCTAAGTAGCTGTTCCGAAATGGTGTTCATCACTCGCCCTCCGTGGCCCTCCCCCTGCGTGTGAGGGCCAGGGAGGGCGAGCAGATACGATTCACCGCATGTAGCTCAGCCGGTCACTCTCCGCTGCGAAAAGGCGCCTTGGGTCGAAGAGCCCGGGCGCCTTTTTGTTGCAGCGAACACGCGTTCCGAGATCTCCCTGTTTTCCCTATCCGAGCATTCCCTCTCTGAAAAGGAAGCTCTCTATACCATCGATGCCGTCTCCCGCCTTGAGGTTGGTAAACACGAATGGCCGCTCGCCGCGCATGCGCTGGGTATCGCTCTCCATCACTTGGAGTGAAGCACCAACGTGGGGAGCCAGGTCGATCTTGTTGATCACCAACAGGTCAGAGCGGGTGATGCCGGGGCCGCCCTTGCGCGGGATCTTTTCGCCTTCGGCCACGTCGATGACGTAGAGGGTCAGATCGGCCAACTCGGGGCTGAAGGTGGCGCTCAGGTTATCGCCGCCGCTCTCCACGAAGACCACGTCGAGGTCGGGAAAGCGGCGGTTCAGCTCCTCCACCGCCTCCAGGTTCATGGAGGCGTCCTCGCGGATGGCGGTATGGGGACAGCCGCCGGTCTCGACGCCCATGATGCGCTCCGGCGGCAGGGCCTCGCTGCGGGTCAGGAATTCCGCATCCTCGCGGGTGTAGATGTCGTTGGTCACCACCGCGATCTCCAGGCGGTCGCGCAGGCGCTTGCAGAGCACATCCAGCAGCGCCGTCTTGCCCGAGCCCACCGGCCCACCGATTCCCACCCGCAGGGGGGCTTTGTTCTGGTTCATCGTTTTCGCCTCCTGAAAACATTAAAAACTCACCGCAGAGGCGCAGAGGGCGCAGAGAACTGTCAATGTAGGAGCAGGCATCCTGCCGTGACGATCCTGGCTAACCCAATCACGGCTGGAAGCCGCCCTCACACTTGAGTCAAATTCCCTCTGCGTTCTCTGCGTCTCTGCGGTGACAAAAAAGACTTTCACGAACGAAACAGCCGGGTGTACTGAGTCTCGTGCAGGCTGCTGGCGAGGGCGGCGGCCGGGGCGGAGGCACCGATCGCCGGGTCCGCCAGCCCGAGCCCGTGATTCACTGCCGCTGGGATCTTTGCGCCGAGCGCCAGGGACAAACGCTGGCCGGCGGTCTGACCCAGGGGAATGAGTTTCACGCCGGCCAGCACGAGGTTTTCGAGCCAGGTCCAGGCGTATCCCGTCGCCGCCTCCTCGAGGGAGACGCCCCAGCGGCTGGCCGCAAGCGCAAAGCCCGCAGCCTGACAAAGCCTCAGGGTCTCCCGTAGCTCGGCCGCACCCGCGACCTCCAGTTGTACCAAAAGGCTAGTCATCGCCTTTCCCCGAGCCCGCTCCTCGGCGCGTAGCTCGGCCGTCT
>NZ_JAENYR010000033.1:21625-37383 GCF_016841685.1 Thiohalomonas denitrificans | reverse complement strand
CGATGCCGACCTGCACGCCCAGCGGGGCGGCGAAACGCCCGGTGCCGACCCCAATCGACAAGCCCAGCCCCTGCCAGGGAAACTGGGCGCGAACCGCCAGCAGCTCCGAGTGGTAGGCCGCCGCGTGGCGCACGAACCAGTCGTCATAGCGGCGGTGATGGGACTCAAACGGCGCGGTTCTTGGCATGCTCAGAGCAGCTCTCGCAGTGCGGCCATGACACGCTCGTTGTCCTCGGGCAGCGCGGTCGTCACGCGCATGAAGCCGGCGCCGAGCAGCGGATCATTCAAGGGTTTGATATAAATGCCACGCTCGCGCAGTTTGCTCGCCAGCTCGGCCGCGCCCTGCGGTGCGAAGTCGGCAAGAAAGAAATACGTGCCAGTCGGATAGGTGCGCACACCGAGGGCGCGCAACTCCGCGGCCAGGTCTTCCGTCCAGGTGCGCAGTTGTTCGACCCGAGCGCGGATCTTGTCTTCGTGCTGCAGGGTAGTGAGTGCCGCCGCCTGACTGGGCCGGGCCAGGGGATAGGCGTCGTTGTGTGAATTGAGGTCGTCGGCCAGATCCTCGGGTAAAATGGCATAGCCGACGCGAAACCCGGCCAGGCTGTGCGCTTTGGACAGGGTTCGGGTCACCAGCAGGTTGGGATAATCGGCCACGAGCTGCGCAACCGACTCGCCGGCCAGACCGATGAAGGCCTCATCCACCAGAAAGTGCGTGTGCGGGTAACGGCGCAGCAGTCCGGGCAACGGCTCCATGTTGAAGCTGCCGCCGTTGGGATTGTTGGGATTGACGATGACCGCGAGCGTAGTGCCGTCAGGGATCGCTAGCTCCCCCAAATCGAATACAAAATCATTCTCCGGCAGGAGCCGAGTCTCGGTGTAGTGCTGCGCGACCTCCGGAAAAAGCGGATAGGTGGGTGTGAGCAGATGCACCTGTTGACCCAGCCGTTCGAACAACTGGCGCAGGATCAACTCAGAGCCGGCATTGATGTGTACCAGCCGTTGCGGCACGCGCAGGCTGTCCGCGATGAATCGGCGCAAGGGTTCGGAGTAGGGCTCCGTATAGTAATTGCTGCGCGGCACTTCGGCCTGCGCGGCGGCAATTGCCTCATCGATAGGCGGTAACGGGTTTTCGCAAAGCAGCAGCTTGATGCCCTCGAATGTTCCGCCGCCCTTTTCAAGTATCGATGTCATCGGCCATCTCCTTTATGCCTTGGATATCCTGTTCAGGAAGACTCCCCTTCGGACGAGTCCGGGCTTCGTTGTCGCTTTTTTGCCTGTTTTTCCTGGAGCAACCGATGATGATACGAACCTTCCCGGAGCAGCTTCGCCCCGCAGCCGGGGCAGCGTTCCTCCTGACACGGGATACCGCGGCGATGGGGGATTTTTTCACCACACTTCGGACAGACACAGAAGCCGCTCGCCCCCATTTCATGTCTGCGTTTCACTGTCATGAGTCACGCTCCTGTAACTGCTCGCCCGGGTGATTATGCGCGGCATAGGAGATTCGTCATCCCCGCGCAGGCGGGGATCCATGTGTCTATCTCTTGCGGTTCGAGCCGGATTTCCCGTCATCCCCGCGCAGGCGGGGATCCATATGTCTATCTCTTGCGGGTCGACCGGATTTCCCGTCATCCCCGCGCAGGCGGGGATCCATATGCCCATCTCTTGCGGGTCGATTCGGATTTCCCGTCATCCCGCGCAGGCGGGGATCCATATGTCCATCTCTTGCGGGTCGAGCCGGATTTCCCGTCATCCCCGCGCAGGCGGGGATCCATATGTCCATCTCTTGCGGGTCGAGCCGGACTCCCCGTCATCCCCGCGCAGGCGGGGATCCAGGACGATTCGGACCAGTGCGCCAAAAGCGACCCTCGTCATCCCCGCGCAGGCGGGGATCCAGGACGATTCGGGCCAGTGCGCCAAAAGCGACCCTCGTCATCCCCGCGCAGGCGGGGATCCATTTTGAGCCATGCCGCTGCTCTCTGGATTCCCGCCTACGTGGGAATGACGGGGAGTGAGCAGTTAGCGCTCCTGTGAATTGTTTTTCATCCATTTGGCTTCGGTCATCACATGCCGCGGACAGTGTCGGTAGGTTTACGCTTACCGCGGCACCTCGATGACAGCGCCCAAGCCGCCCTCGATGAAGTCATCCTGCCATGCATCGCGAAACAGGCGGATTGCGTTGTCCCCGGTGCAATGGCTTGGGGCGACCTTCTTGACGCCCAACGCTTTCAATCGCTTGATGACCGCCCGGATCTCGGCATCACTCCTGCCACCCAGATGAAATCCTCCCATCAGCAGATAGATGTTCTTGCCTAGATAAGCCTGTGCCTGTTCCGCCATATTGGCCACGTTGGGATGCGCGCAACCCGTGATCACGACAAGCCCACGCGGCGTGTCGACAATCAGAGCCTGCTCCTTGATGCCATGGTTCATCTCGCCGGTCGAATGAATGCTGTCCAGAAGCTGTCGTGGGCCGGCGGACACGGTTTCAACCGCTGCGCCGAGCCGTATGACCTCTCGCCCGAACGCTGCCGGAAATGATTCAGGTAGATACACGGTAACATCAGGATTGCGTGCCAGGAACGTGTCCAGCCCGCCGGTGTGGTCGCCGTGGATATGAGAAAGGACGACAGCCTCAACCGCTTCGGCATCGAGACCGAGCCGTTGCATGTTCGAGAGCAAGACATCGCCATTACCGCCCGTGTCGAACAGTACGACTTTGTCCAGGCCATCGATCAAACAGGCGAAGCCCCACTCGGTCTGCAGTCCTGCTTTGTAGGGCAGGTTATTGAACACGACATGGAGTCTGACTTGATCCTGTTCGGCCACCGTACCCCCTGCCGCAACGACGGATTGTGTCATGAAAAGGGCCCATCCAAAGAGTAGCATCAGCGTGATGTTTCTCGATGTACGCATAGGGAAAATGCCGGTTTGGTCCGTTTTTCTGCCTTGAAGCCCCAATTTAACTTTAGGCGAGGCGTAACTGCTCGCCCGGGTGATCGCGCACGGCCCAGGAAATCCGTCATCCCGCGTAGGCGGGGATCCATTTTGAGCCATGCTTCTGTTCTCTGGATTCCCGCCTCCCCCCCGCCTGCGCGGGGGTGACAGGGAATGACGGAGGGGGTGAGTAGCTACGGGGAGGCAAGACATAATCCAGGATTAGCACATGCCGGCACAGCGCTGCACAAGAAGCCTCACCAAGACAGCGCGGACATTCGTCAACCTGCTCTACCCATTATCATCGGCATGCTGTTATTGACGAGTCTTGCGGTCACCTGTTTCCGGAGCGGATATCGGCTGGCCTGTTCGGTAGCAGTGATACGCCGGATGCCCCGATTGGAGCGTCGGTTGGAAGTATCGCGTGGGCAACTGCTGGGACAACAGTCCCGTGGAATGATTTTTCGAGTTTGAAAACGGAGTGGATCTTGGTTGGCGCCGAACGTGGCTGAGAAGCAGTGTTGGGATGCTCATAAATCAGTGGCCAAAATGACTTGACCACTACACCGCCGAATTACCTGGATACCCATTCCACGCCCTATTGAGTCGGAAACGCCACGGCAGCCGTGAAGACGTTTTCCTTCACTCCTTACGATGGGTGTGTGCAGGCAGTTCGCCTAGTGAACTGCTGTCGAAGGAGGGGGAATTCCTCGCCGCTAAATACGTGTTCCAAATGGTATCCATGCATGTAGGAGCGACGGAAGTCGCGAAACGCGAATCGCGGCTTCCGCCGCTCCTACATGTGTCTCCGTATGTCACCAAAGGAGCGTGTTGGATACGAATTCGGAACAGCTATTTAGTTAGACTTTTCGGTCCCCGGCGTTGGGCAGAAGTCTGGGAACCCGCTCATGCAAGGGGAAAGACCTGACCCCATTTGCTGTGACCCCATTTGCTGCTCACGAAATGCCGAATCGCGGCTTCCGCCGCTCCTAGATGTGTCTCGATATGGCACAAAAGAGCGTGTTGGACTTTTCGGTTCCCGGCGTTGGGCAGAAGCCTGGGAACCCGCTCATGCAAGGGGAAAGACCTGACCCCATTTGCGTATGACCCCATTTGCGTATTTTCCTACGCTCCTTACGATGGGTGTGTGCATATAGGCAGTTCGCTTAGTGAACTGCTATCGAAGGAGGGGGAATTCCTCGCCGCTAAATACGTGTTCCAAATGGTATCCATGCATGTAGGAGCGACGGAAGTCGCGAAACGCCGAATCGCGGCTTCCGCCGCTCCTACATGTATCTCGGTATGTCACCAAAGGAGCGTGTTGGATACGAATTCGGAAAATTCGGAACAGCTATTTAGTTAGACTTTTCGGTTCCCGGCGTTGGGCAGACTCAGGGAACCCGCTCATGCAAGGAGAAAGACTTGACCCTATTTGGACCCCCTCTTTGCAAAGGGGTATTGGCTCAGCGGCCCTGGCGCAGCTTGTCGTAAAGCAGTGTCCACGCAAAGATCAGCAGCAGCACCGGGCCGCCCAGAAGTATCTGCAACGGAGCCGGAAGAGGGAAGCGACTTTTGGAAGTGGGCTTGCGGGCCCCAAGGGGAGTGACACACATGGTAATTCACCTGAATGGGCCAGTCGCCCCGACAGCGCCTTCTGGACTGACGATTTTTGATTATTCAAAAAATGGGGACAGCCTTGGCTCCGGCCTACTCGTGGCGCCTTAAGTAGCTGTCGGACAAGTTATTTACGATATCAAATATATATCCCGACTTATAGCCCCCGATTCTCTTCCGGTCGTCCGCCTGCGCTGGCACGGCCCGAAAGCCCCGCGCTCTTGCGCGTAGGCGGGATACACGCTGTTGGACTAAACCGCCCGGCAGGGCGTTTGGACTAATGAGGTTTGTATTCGGCGCGCGGGTTTGGATGTGCTGCCGATTGACTGCAGGGATGCGAAAAAGGAAAGCGAAGCGCCGTCCGCAGCGTTGAGTAGCTGGGTTGTCCATGGATGGGCACATCCTTTCGGTTAGTTCCATGCGAGACCAATATCCCAAACCGGCGTAGTGGCGTCAATTGCCAATGACGGCGCGACTGGGCTCTCACCGGTCCGTCACATCGACGATGTTCCGGGAAACGTCCGCGCTGTGAGGGGACGATAGCCACGAGCACCAGCTTCCCGGCGCTGCAGTGCGGACAGCAGTGGATATCAGCGCCCAGTACCCGCCGCATAAACTGCTGGATGCTGTCGACTTCCGCAGGTGTCATCTCTGCCGCCCCCAGTGCGGTTAGGGCTCCCATTGTTGCATGCTACGACGCGAGGCCTGAGCCCGTTGCGCGCTCTTGTGTTCTCTCACAGCACCCTTAGCGCTTCAAGGCTTGCCTTACCGATCTCAACACGCTTGCTTGCGTCGGACGCCTGCTGAATATCGATATTCAATGCAAACGTATACACGTGATCATCTTTTTGTACCCAGCCGACCCACCAGCCGATACCACGGTCAGGCGCATTCTCCCAACCCGTTTTCCCATACAGTTGCCAATTCTCGCCTTGTTCTAGACGGACAATCTCTCGAACACTCTGTTGGACATCCTCGTGTATTGGCAGTTTGCCCTGAGCCAGCCGCGCCAAAAATCGGGCCTGCTCGACTGCGCTAATCTTGAGCGGTCCTTCGAGCCAGAAAGTATCGACGGTCGCACCTATATCTTCATTTCCAAAGCCAAATTTCGAGACGTTCTCGCGCATTCGCTCCAGGCCAACGCGACGGGCAAGCTCCTGATAGATCGGAACATTGGACAGCGCGATAGCCTCACGCAGCCCCATATCTTTTTCCCATACATCGAAAGGCTGCGGCTTACCACCGTAGGGCAGGACATCATCAACACTCTTTACCGCCTTGACAGAAAGGCCAATCAAGCTGTTTGGAATCTTGAAGGTAGAGGCGGGAACGAAGCGCACTTTTGAACGGGTCTGGTTGTGGCCTACAAATCTGCCTGCATCGACGTCATAGAGTACGAAAGTTCCTGTCACGCCTGCACTCTTGAATAACTCTCCAACTTCGGGGCTTTCCTTCCAGCTTGTCGAGCAGCCTTGCAGGAAAAAAAGTGTGAGTAATACGGTGAGTAGTGATTTCATGGTTGTCCTTCTTAAGCTAACGAATGGCGTGTACCGGGCCTGTGCTGGCACGGCGTCGCGCCGAGACCCCGCGCCCTCGCATGCAGGCTGGATACACGCTGTTGGACTAAACCGTCGGGCAGGGCGTTTGGGCTAATGTTTGTATTTCGCGCGCGGGCTTGGATGTGCTGCCGATTGACCGCAGGGATGTGAAAAAGGAAAGCGAAGCGCCGTCCGCAGTGCTGGGTAGCTGGATTGTCCATAGACGGGCACACATCCTTTCGGTTAGTTCCATGTGAGACCAATATCCCAAACCGGCGTAGTGGCGTCAATTGCCAATGGCGGCGCGAGTGGGCTCTCACTGGCTGTCAACTCGCCTGACCCTGTTGCGCGCTCCGTCATTTGTCTTGACAAACCTGTCCCCCCCCATAGGATAATCTTTCCTCCCGTTTTGGTTGGAATCTCAAGCATGGCTCATATGCACGAATCGTACCCCGACATCATCAAGCGCCTCAAGCGTGCCGATGGGCACTTGCGGAAAATCATCGACATGATCGAGGAGGGGAAGCCCTGCGTTGAGGTCGCTCAGCAACTACAAGCGGCCTACAAGGCTATTGGCAATGCCAAGACGGTATTCGTGCAGGATCACATCGAGGGGTGCCTGACGGGCGATGCCGATTCAACGGCCGAGCTGAAGAAAAGCCTGCGGGATCTAAAAGAAATCTCAAAATACCTGTAATCGGAGGAGGGGCGTTATGAAGAAGTACCTGTTCGGGCTCATCGGCCTACTGCTTACTTCAAATGCAGTGGCTCATGGCATGTCCGCCAGTGCCATGGTGAAGTAAGTGCCCATGACGCTCACCCTCATCAAGATCTTTACCGCGGCGGCCGTTATCGCCTTTGCGTCATGGCTGTCCGGCAAGAAGCCCGAATTGGCGGGTTTCATTGTCGCCCTGCCGATAGCCTCGCTCATCGCGCTGGCCTTTTCCTACATCGAGCATCGCGATCCCGAGGCAAGCATCACCTTTGCCAAAAGTATCCTGGTGGGCGTCCCCGTCTCCTACCTCTTTTTCGTGCCTTTTTTCTTCGCTGAAAAGCTGGGCAACAGTTTCATCCTGAGCTACGCGGTCGGTCTGCTTCTGCTGGTCAGCGGATTCTTCCTCCATCGCTACATCATGACCGGCATTGCTGGCTAGATGGCATTGCCCTTCGGAGTTACAGAAGATTCATCATGAAAAAGGTTGTTATTACGACGCTTGTTTTTCTACTGACTACCCTTTCTCACGCACAAGAGAAAGATGCCGAGGCGTTGGTCGCCGGCAAAGAGAAGGCGGACATGACTTACCGGCAGCTAATGGAGATTATGGGCGAGGCTTCGTCGATGATGCACAAGGGCGTGCTCAGGCAGAACAAGCAGATGGTCAAGGAGGGGGCGAATATCCTCCTGACCCATCCTGCGCCAAACCACAAACCGTGGAGCATCATGGCCGAAGAGGATCAGGCCGGTTTCAAACAGAGCCTGCTGGCCTACGACCAGCTCCTCGACACAAGGGCGGAAAAGGTCGTCGAGGACGCAGACCAGGGGGCATGGACGAAAGCGAGCAATAGCCTGAATGACCTGAATGCCACTTGCCTTTCATGTCATGCGATGTGGCAGGAGAAGGTGAAAAGGTAGGGTAGTTTGGCTCCATGGCCGGCGCACGCCGCCAAATTACTTCGCCAAGCGAAGGATCGGGGCTCGCGTTGTCGCATGCCACGATGCGAGGACTGAGACCCGTTGCGCTTACAGGTTTATTTTACTCAGACCGCATTCAAACGCCGGCAGCACTTTCTTTGTCGAGCTGAACCAGGGTCCGGCGCGAGACAGCAAGTGCTTGTCAACAATGCCAGTATCGAAGGAACAAACGAGTGTTGGGAGAAGGAGAACGCCCGCATGCTTATTCACCGGTGGACATGGATTCCGGCGGTTTGCCTCCGTAAAAGGTTTCCAGTACGGCGATGATTTCTACTGCTGTGTCTACGCGGGTGAAAAGCCGCGCGTCTTCAACGCTGATGAAGCCCTCGTCCACCAGGTAGTCGAAGTCGACGGCGCGGTGCCAGAACTCGCTGCCGACCAGCACGATGGGAATGCGTGCCATCTTGCCGGTCTGCACCAGGGTCAACACCTCGAACAGTTCGTCGAGCGTGCCGTAGCCACCCGGGAAGGCGACCAACGCCCGCGCGCGCAGCAGGAAGTGCATTTTACGCACGGCGAAGTAACGGAACCGGAATGCGAGTTCCGGGCTGATGAAAAGATTAGGCTCCTGCTCGTGCGGCAAGGTGATGTTGAGTCCAACGGAACGCGCCCCGGCCTCGAAGGCCCCTTGGTTAGCCGCTTCCATGATGCCCGGACCGCCTCCGGTGACTACGACGAAATCCTTGCGCCCCTCCTGCTGGAAACGGGATGAGACCATGCGCGCGAAGCGTCGCGCTTCCTCATAGTAGCGAGCCTGGGCAAGCTGGCGCCTGGCGGCGGCCAGTTCCTTCGCCTGTTGCGGTCCGGCCTGCCCGGCTCGCGATTGGGCCTCCAATTCGGCAAGGCGTGCTTGCGCCTCTTCCCGGGAGAGGATGCGTGCGCTGCCGAAGACCACCACGGTGGAGCCGATCCCCTGCTTGCGTAGCTCATGTTCCGGCTTGAGCAGTTCCATTTGCAGACGCAAGGGACGCAGGTCGTCATGGGACAGGAATTCGGTGTCTTCGTACGCCAATCGATAGGCTGGCCCGCGCAGGATTGCCTCGCGCAGCGCCTGGCGTTCCTTCTCGGTGGGCGTGTCACCAGTCGACATGGTCAGAATCTCCGGCGACGCTCACGATCGCCCGCCAGCGCCGACCGGCTGCATAGTGACCGCCACGACGCCAAACCAGACCATCGCCACCACCATGGCGATGCCGCCGACGAGGACAAGGACAGGCGGCAGCCCCAAGACCACTTCGGCAAGGATTCCGAGTGGCATCAGCATACCGGCCAGCGCCAGCCACGAGATCCATTTGGCCGAGAACGCCCCGATCGGAAGCCGCAACAGCAGATAGCCCACGACCACATTGATGAACGCGAACAGGTTGCCGTGCACGTGCGCCAGGCGTGATTCGAAATGCTTTCCGACCGCATAGTCGGCGATCCACTGCGCCTTGCCGGGCGCGAAGTCGCGCAGGTAAATGAGGATGAAGCCGTAAACCATGAAGGCTGCGAGAAACAGGAAGCCCGTGGCGATGTTCTTCTTACCTTGCATGTTGTCCTCCTTGTTGTACCAGTTGATGAGAATGGAAGGTTGCCCCGGCGGCATTCACAACATCACGTTCTGGCCGGGCTCGGGCACCGTCACCGTCCAGCCGTCGGCCCGCAGGTATTCGGCAAGCCCGAGCGCCGCCGTCTCCTCGCCGTGCACTACGAAAGTCCGGGCGGGGGGCTTGCGGAAACTGCCTGCCCATGACAACAGGGCTCGCCGGTCGGCATGCGCGGACAAACCGCCTACGGTATAAATCCCCGCCCGGACGGGGATGTCTTCTCCGAGAATACGCACCCGTTTTGCGCCATCGACCAGACGCCGGCCGAGAGTGCCCCTTGCCTGGAATCCGGTGATCAGCACGCTGCATTCGTGCCGGGGCAGGTTGTAGCGCAGGTGGTGCTTGATGCGCCCGGCATCACACATACCGCTGGCTGAGATGATGATGGCGCCCGAGCGGATCTGGTTCAGGGCTTTGGACTCGTCGACACTCGCTGTGAAACGGAGATAAGGCAGGTTCTTGCCCTCGGCGTGCCAGGTCGAGAGTTCTTTCGCCGCATCATCGAACAGGTCCAGATGTTGCCGGGTGATGCGGGTTGCTTCAGTGGCCATCGGCGAGTCGACGAAAATTTTCAGGTCGTTCAAGCGGCCGTCACGGGTCAGGCGGTGCAGATGGTACAAAACCTCCTGCGTGCGGCCGACGGCAAACGCTGGCACGATGACATTACCCCGTTCCAGGGTGTGCTCGACAAGCCCGATCAGCTCCTCGCGGGTGGTCGCCAGGTCCTTGTGGTTGCGGTCGCCATAGGTGGACTCGATGACGAGGATGTCCGCCTCCTCGATGGCCGTGGGATCACGCAAGATCGGCCGCCCCGGCTGGCCAAGGTCCCCGCTGAAAACAACCTTGGTCGTCTGGCTTCGTTCGGTAACCCAGAGCTCAATGATGGCCGAACCGAGAATGTGGCCGGCATCGCGAAAACGGCAGCGCACACCGGCATGAGGCGTCAGCTCCTGATCGTAGGCGATGGAATGCACCTGGTGCAGGCATTCTTGCGCATCCTGCATGGTGTAGATGGGCGCGAGCGTCGTGTCCTTGCCACGCGTCTTCCTGGCACGGCGCTCGGCGCGCTTGGCGTCACTCTCCTGGATGTGCGCACTATCGGGCAGCATCACATGGAGCAGGTCTGCAGTAGCGGCGGTGGTATAGATCGGCCCTCGGTAGCCTGCACGGGTAAGCTTGGGCAGCAGGCCACTGTGGTCGATGTGTGCATGGGTCAGCAGCACGAAATCGATCGACTTCGGGTCGAATGCGAACGGCTTACGGTTGCGGGCCGGCGCCTCGCGCCCGCCTTGCACCATGCCGCAGTCCACCAGGAAGCGGGTGTCTGCCGACTCAATCAGATAGCAGGAGCCAGTGACTTCGCGGGCTGCGCCGAGAAAGGTGATATTCATCGAGTTACTCCTTGTGCGGCTTTTCGCGCTGAACGAGCCAGGGAGCCTGGTGCGCCCCTTCGCGCATTTCTTCCAGCCGTTATGGTTATTCGTTTCCGTGGGCGACCGGCCATTACCTATGTCAGCGGCGAGTCAGGTCCGGTCGTCCATGTGTGCGAAAGGGATGACGCGTGATCTGCCGCCATCGATAGAAGCGTTCCCATTCGGGTTGGTTCGTATCGCTTCCGATCATGACGAGGTCTCCCTTACCTGCAATGTCATTCGAACCCCTTGCCTTCGCCCGCCTCCTCGTGGGTCACGCCGTCGCGTATGTGATACACGCGCTTAAACGTGGGGATAATCTTCTCGTCATGGGTGACGACTATGATGGCTGTCTCGTACTCCTGCGCCATTTCGTTGAGGATGCGGATGACAGCCATGGCGCGTTCGGAGTCCAATGGGGCCGTGGGCTCGTCGGCCAGGATAACCGGAGGACGATTGACGAGGCCGCGCGCGATGGCCACGCGTTGCTGTTCACCGCCGGAAAGCTGCGATGGCACAGCTCGCGCCCGGTGCTGCACATCCAGTGCTGTGAGCAGATCCAGCGCGTGTTTGCGCGCTTCGCCGTTGGGGACACCCGCCAGCATAGGCAGCAGCGCCACATTGTCAGTGACATCAAGGAACGGGATAAGATAGGGCGCCTGGAAGACGAAACCGATCTTGTCGCGCCGCAAAGCGCGCAGGTCGCGCACCCTCCAGCCGTCGTCGTAGATCACCTCGTCACCCAGTACCATCTCGCCGGCGGTGGGGGCAATCACCGCCCCCAAGCACTTGAGCAGGGTGCTCTTGCCCGAACCGGATGGTCCGACCAGCCCCACCACTTCGCCCGGCGCCACCTGCATGTCGACGCTCTTCAGAGCATCTACGGCGGTGTCGCCTTCGCCGTAGCGTTTTCTCAGCCCATTAATACGGATTCCCTTGCCGCTCACGTCAACCTCCGATCGCTTCGGCCGGATCGACCTTGAGCGCCATTCGGATGGCAATGACACTGGCGAGCGCGCAGATCACCAACACGGCAAAGAATCCCACAATAGAGTCCTGCGGCATGAGCAACACATACTTGGGAAAAAGCGGCGCGGCGTAGGTTGCGGTGATCTTGCCGACAGCAAAGCCAATGACTCCGAGGGCGAGTGCCTGCTGCATGATCATCGCAGCAATCGTACGATTCCTTGTACCGATGAGCTTCAGCACCGCTATCTCGCGGATCTTGTCCATGGTAAGCGTGTAAATGATGAAAGCGACGATGGCGGCGCTAACGATAGCCAGAATCACCAGGAACATACCGATCTGTTTGGACGAGGTGGCGATCAACTTACCGATGAGGATCTCTTCCATTTGGGCCCGCGTATAGACCGTCATGCGCTTCCAACGGCGAATGGATTCCGCCACCTCGTCCGGTACGGCGCTGGGCGCAATGCGCACGAGAACGGCATTGACGGAGTTGCTGCTGGCCTGCGAAGCATTGATGGCGTCGAGCAGGCCAGGGACACCGGGGCGATTGAAGGCTGGGTTGACCTCGGTGCGGCGCCGGCTTTGCCAGATAGCATCGTTGTCCTTGAGAAATTGTGCTTCCTGGGCGTCCTTGAGCGGTATGAACACCATAGGATCGCCGCTGGAAGAGACCATGCGCCGGGTGAGGCCCACCACGGTGTAACGGTTGCGCCGGATGGTCAGGATGTCGCCTAGCTTGAAGCCGGTGGCGACGTCGGCCACTGCCTCGTAATGTCCGCGCGTGATCTGGCGACCCGCCACAAGGTAGGGTGGCCAGCCGGGCGCGCCCCACGACTCGCCGGGAACGATGCCGACCACCATAGAGCGCACGTCGCGCTCGTCCATGCGCACCTGCATGGTCAGATAGGTCACATTCGAGGCGTGGGTCACTCCCGGCAAGGCGAGAATGCTGCGATACAGATCATCGTTTATGCTGGACGATTCCGCGTAAGGGCCGAGGGTATCTTTCTGCACCACCCATAAATCAGCGCCGCTGTTGTCCAGCAGGACCTTGCCGTCGTCCACCATGCCCCGGTAGACCCCCGCCATGACCAATGTCACGCCGATCAGCAGGCCGAGACCGAAGCCGGTAAACACGAACTTGCCCCAGCTATGGAGGATGTCGCGACCGGCCAGGCTGATCATCTCAACACACCTGAAAGGTGCTCGACGATATGGATTCGGTTTTTCGGACTGAGCGCCTTTTCGCTGTAGACCACGATCCGATCTCCCTGCCTCAGCCCTTCGAGCACCTGTACGGCTCCATCGAGGTCGGCTCGTCCTAGCGTGACCGGGACGAAGGCAAGCGTGCCATCCGTGATCTGCCAGACGCCCAGTTGTTCGCTATGGCGCTGTATGGCCGCGTTGGGGATCGTGGGCGTCGCAGGCAGCGCCGGCAGGTCGACCGTGACCTCGGCAAGCTCACCGATAGGTGGCAGAGGCACCGGTATTTCATCGAAGACAACCTTGACCAGCATCTCCTCGGTCACCACGTCCGCCTTCAACTCCATCCGCAGCACCCGGCCTGTAAAGGTCTCGCTTTTGCGCGAGCGCAGGACGATGTGCGCGGGAAGATCTGCGGCTAGTCCCTGGGCACTTACCTGATCGAAACGCACGTTGACCCACAGGCTCTTCGGATCGATCATTTCCACGACCGCCTGACCCGCGACGACCGTCGTGCCAGGATCGGCATCGCGCAGGGTGATGACCCCATCGACCGGCGCAATCAGGCGCAGGTTTTCCTGCTGCGCGCGCAGAGCTTCCAGATCGAATCGGACACTATCTATATCTTCCCGCGCGGCTGTCAGGGCGGCATTCGCAATCTGCAATTCCTGTTGCTTTGTTGTCAGAACCTCCTCGCTGATCGAGCGAACGGCAAAGAGTTGCTCGTAGCGCCGCGCTTGAGCTTCGGCGTAGGATTGTCGCGCCGTCGACTCGCGCAGGACCGCTTTGACCCGCTTGAGCGCCGCCTCCTGTGAGCGAACCCGATCATCGAGGTCCACTGGATCGATCTCGCCAAGGAGCTGCCCCGCCTTGACGTAATCCCCCACGTGGACATCAAGCCGTTTCACACGTCCGGCAAACGTCGGACCGATCTTGTAGGTGTAACGAGCCTCGACCGTGCCGATACCGTACAGCGCAGGACGAATCGGGCGTGACTCCACCTCGGTTTCAGTCACGGCCACTAGCGCCAGCGGTCCTGAGCGCAGGGCGACATAGACCAAAAGAGCCAAGAGCGGAACGATGACGGCGATCAGTGCCAGCGTGCGACGTTGGAAAGGAATTGTTTTCACTTTTCGCTCACTATGCCGCGCAAATAAATCGCGAAGACCCGCGGTGCATCGCGGCGTATGCGCCCAACGTCACCCACCAGCAGCGATTGCATGACCAATCCCTGGATCACGCCGGTCAATAGGGTGATGGCAGCCTCGGCATCGAGCGCTGCCGAAAGCTTTCCTGCTGCCTTGCCTTCCTCGATCGAGTGCTGCAGACGTTCGCCATAACGGCGGATGAGCGTCTGCGCCATGCGCTTGGGTGCGGTCATCTCGGCACGCTGCAACTCGCCGAACAGCATGCGCGGCACGCCCGGGTGCTCGGTGACGAACTCCACGTGTGCCATGAACATGGCCTCGATAGCGGCAATGGGAGACGTAGCCGCCTGGGCGGCCTTATCCACGCGGGCGAGCAGCCTCTCTGCCACCCACTCCATAACCGCCTGTAAAATGGCGTCCTTGGTCGGAAAGTGTTTGAACAGAGCCCCTTGGGTGACGCCCATGAACTTGGCAATTGCAGTGGTCGTGATTTGGCTCGGATTCTGCTCGGCCGCCAGTTGCACTACAGCCTCGACAGTGGCGGCACGGCGCTTGTCTGCAGGCAGGTGTTTTCGATGCGGGCCCATAGTTTTAGTAAAGTAAGTAACTTATTACTATCTTACCCGTGCGCTGTTGCCTGTCAAGACGTTAGGGCGAGAGTGTCTCGCGTCGAAATCCGGACACGTCATTCCCGCGATCTCTGCCGTCATTCCCGCGAAGGCGGGAATCCAGGCATCCGGAACCCAGGCTTCCGCGGCAGCGTCCTGCCACCAACGTCGTTCCCGCGGAGGCGGGAATCCAGGCATCCACGGGAACCCAGGCTTCCCCGGCAGCGTCCTGCCACTACCCGTCACCCGCGAAGGCGGGAATCCAGGCTCCACGGGACCCCAGGCATCCGCAGCAGTATCCTGCCACTACCCGTAATTCCCGCGAAGGCGGGAATCCAGAGGTCACTCACATCAGGCAACCACCTGCCAAAAACGCGAAGGGCTGCCGGCATCACCGGAGGTCCGTGCCTCAAACGGCAATCTCGGAATAAAGGTCCCGCCACTCGGGATTGCCTTTCTCGATCAACGCCAACTTCCAGGCACGATTCCATTTTTTGAGCCGCTTCTCGCGCACAATAGCGCCGACCATGTCCTCGTGTAGCTCGAAATACACCAGGCGATGAACCCGGTATTTCTTTGTGAAGCCTTCGGACACATTGTTCCTGTGCTCCCAAACGCGTTTAACAAGGTCGCTGGTGACGCCAACGTAGAGCGTGCCGTTGCGCCGGCTGGCAAGGATGTAAACAGCAGGTTGCATGGGCTTCCCTTTCCGTGTGGATTCCCGCATCCACGGAAGTAAGAGTACGTCGGAGCATTCGGGATATGGATAACAAGGAACACACTAAGCCGTTCTGGACCAGGGAATCAATGGGCGTTTGTTTGGTAATCGTTTGAGCGTTGCGGCCCGTGTGGACGGGTGCGGGGTTCCACAGTGTGCCGGTCCCGGCTTAGCGGGAATGACGTGGCAGGTCGTAACCGCAGCGGCGATGAGTCCGGCGCGGTGGCTCCCCAAACATCTGGATTCCCGCCTTCGCGGGAATGACGGGTGCGGGTCGCGGGAATGACGGGTGCGGGTCGCGGGAATGACGGGTGCGGGTCGCGGGAATG
>NZ_JAENYR010000033.1:0-21615 GCF_016841685.1 Thiohalomonas denitrificans | reverse complement strand
TCGCGGGAATGACGGGTGCGGGTCGCGGGAATGACGGGTGCGGGTCGCGGGAATGACGGCGGAGGGTCGCGGGAATGACGGCAGAGGGTTGCGGGAATGACGGCAGAGGGTCGAAAGCAGTCGGCCCGTGCAGCGATGTGCTGCACCCGAAGCTCGGTAACTTCCTCAGCAGCGACCAGCGAGTTTTTCGGGGTGCACTACATGACGGTGAGTCGGGCGGCGCCGGCGTTTGGAGAGACGATGTGAGCGGTTCGGACGCGGGGCGGAGCGTTGATAGGCTGCGCCGTGTTAACGTGCTTCTTCTTCGAATGCGAGATTCACAATCTCCTCTAGTCGGTTGAGGATCTCCCCCGGGAGCCAGTCGAACCGGGCGCGTTTGCTCTTCGATAACCGGCCTCCGTTGTCATGGATCAGACGAATCAATAACGCGATGTCCTTTTGCGGCAGGTCGAATTCGGCATCTATCCGTCGGTAGGCGTTGTCGTACCCCTGCAGGAATTGAAGCTCTTGAGGGATCTCCTCTTCGACGGCACGTTCAATCATACGAGCCAAAAAGGCGACTTCCCGATCCGCCTGGAAGTAGCGGTAGGGGGCTGGCCCCGGGCTTTGGAGGATTTCGGGGCCGTCGTCGTGGCGCCGGTAGTCCCAGAGCCGGGTCACGGGCCCGGAGAATGCCGTCAACACGTCAAGGTATTCGGGTATGTGCTTCATGATGACGGCCGAAACCGGGATGACCAGATCGGGCGGAATCAGTTTGGAGTGGGCCAGGACGTGATGGATGATGAACCGATGCAGGCGGCCGTTGCCGTCCATAAAGGGGTGAAGATAGACGAAGCCGAAGGAGGCGCAAGCGGCCTTGACCAGCGGATCGATACCGCGATGCGTGTCGTTGACGAAGGCCTCCCAGCCCGCCATGGTCTCGTGCAGTCCCTCGGCGGGGTGTGGGAAGAAGGTTATCCTGCCTGTGTGACTCTCCAGCCAGTTCTGGCGATTGCGGTAGCCGGCTTCCCGGCTGTAGACGTCGCGAACGGCCGCGTTTTGAATGGCAACGAGCTGATCTTCGTCCAGTTGCGGCAGTTCGGCAGCGTGCCGCAGGATTTGGACGAACCGCTCTTCCTTGCTGGCGCTGGGCGTCTCCCGCTCGATGGCAAAGTTACTGCGGGTTTCAGAGAGATACAGATACTGAACTGCGCGATCATAGTATCCGGTGGTCCGGGAGTCGGCGTAGAGTGTTGTGAGCCTCTCCATCAGCAATTCGAAATCGCCGGTCCCCGCGTAGCTTGTCCGGAGCACAACGGGGCAAAAGCGTCGGTCGCCGAGGGCGTTATCCGAGACGCGATATCCAGCGTGGCGGGTTGGGTTGGCGGCCGTGACGTATTGGTCGGGCGCAAAAAGATCGATATATCTTCCAGCGACGCTGACGCCAGCTTGGAGTTCCTTCCCATGAAACCACTCCCAGAGGAAGACAATGCGCCGGATGTATTCCCCGTTCGGATTGGTGCGAAGACGCTGGATGAGGGTATCCGGCGCTATGTGCCGGAGGGCGGCTTCGATAATAGCCAAATCCATGCCCTCGTGGCGAAGGGCGAATTCCAAGTGCCCGAGCGGGGTATCAACGAGGGCGACACCCGTAGGGAAAAGAATTTCTCTGTCGGTATCGACCCGACGGTTGACCGATGGCGATACCAATGCGGCCCGGCCGGACTGTATGACCGGGAGCTGAAGCTGGGCTATCAGGAAGGCGTAGCCGATTGGTTTCATCTGGGCGCCGGTTTCTCGAAAACGATTCAGATGACTTGAAATCTTATCAGAAAAAAGTAGTTACAGGTCTTTTTATCGTGATTTATTCATGACGCGGTACGGCGCGCGCTGGGGACGCCATGAATACGACCTACAGGGATGTAGGAAGTGAAGATTATGCAGGGAGCAATAATCTTTCGACCTACAGGGATCCCGCGGCAGCATCCTGCCACAAACGTCATTCCCGCGACCCTCTGCCGTCATTCCCGCGAAGGCGGGAATCCAGAACATGAATGGCCGCTATCGGCCGGTAGCCGTCATTCCCGCGAAGGCGGGAATCCAAAGGTCACCCCGATCAGGCAACCACCGCCAAACCCGTGATTGGCTATCGTGCCCTAAAAGGCAATCTCGGAATAAAGGTCCCGCCACTCGGGATTGTCTTTCTCGATCAATGCCAACTTCCAGGCACGATTCCATTTTTTGAGCCGCTTCTCGCGCACAATCGCGCCGACCATGTCCTCGTGTAGCTCGAAATACACCAGGCGATGAACCCGGTATTTCTTTGTGAAGCCTTCGGACACATTGTTCCTGTGCTCCCAAACGCGTTTAACAAGGTCGCTGGTGACGCCAACGTAGAGCGTGCCGTTGCGCCGGCTGGCAAGGATGTAAACAGCAGGTTGCATGGGCTTCCCTTTCCGAGTGGATTCCCGCATCCGCGGAAGTAGAGAGTACGCCGGGGGATTCGGGTGTGGATAACAAGGAAGACACTAAGCCGTTCTGGACCAGGGAATCAATGGGCGTTCGTTTGGTGTTCGTTTGAGCGTCGCAGCCCGTGTGGACGGGTGCGGGGTTCCCGGTTTGGCGGGAACGACGTGGCGGGTCGTAACCGCAGCGGCGATGGGTCCGGCGCGGTGGCCCCCAGGCATCTGGATTCCCGCCTTCGCGGGAATGACGGGTGCGGGTCGCGGGAATGACGCCAGAGGGTCGAAAGGGGCGAAGGAGCAGGTCACTGGCATGGGAAACAGTTACTTGATCCGGGGAGTGGCTATTCACCTGGGCCATCACCGACTCATCACGGCGGATCCGGTCGGCTGCGCGCAGTTAATTCCTCCGTCCCCTTTTCCGCTCTTTTCCGGTCTTACGATGGGTGTCCGTAGAGTACTGTTCGATGACGACAATGTGGCGGTGCCGATCATCGATCGGATCATCCATCACTGGCACATCTTTATGCTCGGCGGCGAGAGCGACCGGCTGAAGCAGAAAATGACCGCTTAGGCGGTCAAAGGTGGGTCAATTTTATTGGCCGAAAGTGCATCAAAACTATTGGCCATTGACACCTAGCTTGCACTCGCTACCACTCGAGCGGTGGGAATCCCAAGGAGCGGAGGAACGCCTTGATGATTTGTTTAATCAGGTATTCGGCGTTGCGATCGGAGAAATCATGGTCTACGCTGAGCGTGCATCTCATCAGCATCTCCCGGACCATGCCCACATAAAGCATTGAGGCCACCTTCACATCAATCGAACGCCCGCTAGAATCCTTCCATTCGCGTAACGTTTCCTCAATATAGTCGGTGAATCCTTTCCACTGACTTTCGAAAAAGACCTCACTGAATCCGTCCTCCTCGAGAATGCTACGCAGTTCCATGCGCAGTATATCGGGATCTGCCAAGCGACCATTTGCGTACACAATGGTCATACGGTAAAGCACATTCCCGAAATCATCGGGACCGGACAATACCGCATTGACGTAGTCTTCCCGCTTGCAAGCGAACTCATCCAGGACGGCACGGTACAGTTGCTCCTTGGAAGGAAAATGCTGGTAGAGAACCGCCACGTTCACGTCGCATGCTCTAGCTAGTTCACTTACCGAAACCCCGTGCAAGCCTCGTTTTGCAAACAAAGTTTTTGAACTGGTAAGAATCGAGCTTCGCCGGTTCTCTGCACTCATTCGTCGTCTCATGGAGTAACCTAAGTAATTGTTTCCTTATACATACATGCATTGTACATCACTCCTAAAAATTTACCGCAAAACTACTTGACGGCTTGTGCGTAATCTGCTTTTATCTTTATGTAAATAAATACTTGCTTACTTATGAGGGAGCGCATATGAGCACACTGTCAGCGGAAATTCACGCGAATGCCCCACTAAAGATGGGCTTGGAAGAAGCAATTCGGACCCGACGTTCGGTTCACTATTTCACGCAGGGTGCACCCCTGGCCGAAGCGCAATGGCGTAAGTTGTTCGAACTAACGGCCCTCAGTCCGTCGTCCTTCAACTTCCAACCATGGGATTTTGTGGTCGTCGAAGATGAGGCTCGCAGACAGGAATTGCAGGCGCTATGTTGGGGTCAGCGGCAGGTTGTCGACAGCAGTGCGGTAATTGCCGTGCTTGGCGACAAAGATCCCCATCGCCGCGACAAAGAGGTGCTACAGCAATTTCAGGATAATGGTTATATCGATGAAGACACCCAGAAGGCCTACCTTGGTGCCGTCGATGTAGTCTATCCAGACGAAGCCCGCAAAATTGAGCATGCAGTTGGCGGTGCCTGTCTCGCTGCAATGACTCTGATGCTGGCTGCCCACGGAATGGGGCTAGCCACCCTCCCAATGATTGGTTTCGACCCAGATGGTGTACAGAAGTTCTTTAATGTGCCCGATGACTATATCGTGACCATGCTCATCGCTATCGGCTATTCGGCCGACAAGGAATTGCCCCGCCAACAGCGCCGCGGATTTGACGATATCGTCTATTGGGATCGCTTCGAAACAGTCAAGTAGTAGATTATGGAGAGCGATGGCATGGATGAGCCTGTTTTAAATCCCTCATTCTGCGCGGGTGCCCCCTTGTTGTTTGCTGGGGATTACGAAGTGGTCGGCCCCGACCCTAGGCTCGGTCACAGGGAGGTGGCTGGTTTGGGGGTCGATCTGATCTTGATTCACTACCACCACCGGCACGAATTTGAAGGGGGACACCCGCGGGGGTTGTGGGGTTCTATATGCCCGGATGGAGGACGCCCAGACTGGCGTGAACTCGATAGCGTTATCCGCTCTGCGAAGCGCCACTTTTCTAAAATTGCCCTCTATCCTGTTGGATGGGCACATATGGTCCCGCAACGTCTTGGCGAAACCGTGCTCGACGTCGAGCCGGAAGTGATAGCGGACTGGGTGCTAATGGTGGTGGAGCGCTATAGACAGGACATAGATCTCTTCCCCATATTCTACGAGCTGAACGTCTTCGATCTTTTCTTTCGATCCACACATGGCCAACCCTACGGGCAGCGACAGCGAGAACATATCATAGAGTGTCTCACTTGTTGTGCCGAAAAGATAGAATCACACCTAGGGCCAGATGCCCTTGCGAAGCTGACGGCAGCCACGTTTGTTGAACTTACTCAATCCAGCTTCTACTGGATGAGTGAGGGTAAACTTCTTGAGTTGCCTCGCGGATCGACACTGGTGGATGGACCGCTAAGTCCTCCAGATCTCGTCGCACTTGCAGATCAGATGGACACTCCAGGGCATGTCCGCCACCGCTGGATCCCCGTCGCGGAGCAACAGCAATGGGGAAGGTGTCCAACAAGGAACGCGCCAACGTGTTCGGCATTGACCGAATGGGTCGCGATACCCTGCTGTTCGAGCCAATGGAGGAAATGGTCGAGTGCGCCGAGGTACATGGCGATGGTCGCCACGGCATACCCGCGGTCGGTGAGGTACTGACGGTAACGCTCCCGCAGTGACGCCAACGGCTCGTCGATTAAGGACGCGGGGCTTCGCTGGGATGGGGAATGGGTCGGTAACATGGCGGAGTCTCCTGGACGGTGCCTACAGAGACCCCCAATCTTATGCTGTTCTACACGTACACCAGTCGACGGGTAACCTTTTGAACCAACGGGAGGAACTCCTCAATCCTTTCCTGCCAACTGCGCATAATCCGGGACTGGGCATAATTCCGATTATGCGCAGCTGCGCATAAACGAAACAACTGGCTCTTCGCCGATACCCCCAAAGGCGCCCACACCTCGGCACGGCTCTACAGCTTCATTGCAACCGCCAAAGCGAATGGCCATGAGCCCTATCGTTACCTGCGCCATGTTTTTAAAGAGCTGCCCGCCGCCGAATCGGTCGAGGATTTTGAGGCCCTGCTGCCTTTCAATCTCGACGCCGACAGCTTGAGTTAGGCCGTAAGCCTGTGCAATACGGGTTTCGCTAATCGCTTACGCGGGAATGACGGCAGAGGGTCGAAAGGGGTCGAAGGAGCAGGTCACTGGCAGGAGGAACAAGTCCTCCGGCGCGGTGGCCCTAGGCATCTGGATTCCCGCCTTCGCGAGAATGACGGCAGAGGGTCGAAAGGGGCCGGTTGTCGCCTGGATTCCCGCCTTCGCGGGAATGACGGAAGAGAGGCGCGGGAATGACGGAGAGAGGCGCGGGAATGACGGCGGAGGGTCGAGGGAATGACGGTGGAGGGTCGAGGGAATGACGGCAGAGAATCGCGGGAATGACGGCATAGGGTCGCGGGAAATGACGGCACCGCTAGAAAGTCAATTCAGGACTTTTGCAATACCGCTTGTGACTCGGCAAGCATTCGCAAAATCAGCAACGCGAAGCCCCTCTGGGTCTGCTCATCTCCCAACACCTCCATCGCGAGCTTCTCATGGTCCGTCATGGCGTCCAGCACTACGTCAGACACCCGTTTCGGAAAGAGCCCGTGCATTACCTGCTCCGGGGAGTGGCTGTTCACCTGGGCCATTACCGACTCATCACGGCTGATCCGGTCGGCCACGCCCTGGGCGAAGTGGAGTTGGTCTTTGTCGTCGACTTCGGAGCCGAACAGGTCGTTCAGGGTGTCGATGATTTCAGAGAGGCGTTTCTTCTCCGGGTCGTGGGCCTTGCCGGAGCCTACATCGGAGAGCGGTTCCAGGCCGTACTCCCCGGCTTCTTCGGCGAGCTTGAGCTGCTGCTCGTTGCGTTTGGTGAGTCGGTAGTGGGTCAGGGCCAGTTCGGACACGTCGATCTCGTCGTCATCCAGGCGATCAATGCGCAGCAGGGGCGACAGGTGCTTGGCGAAGACGCAGAGTTGTTCCAGTTCCCGGTCTTCGTAGCTGACGATCTGTGACAGGAACTCGTAGGCCCGCACGAAGCTGGTCAGGTTCTTCGTGAAGAGATCCAGCTGGTCCAGGCCTTCGCCGATATCCTTGAGGCTCTTTTCCGCATGGGCCAGGCCGACCTTGTCGCCATCCTTTTCGGCGCGCTTGCGGGCGTCCATGGCGGCGCTCTTCTCTTCCAGCAGGTTTTTGTAGCGCTTGGTGAAGCGCTCTTTTGCCGGCTGGCAGTGATAGGTGAGCTGGCTGGCGTTCGCCCGGCTGTCGTAGAAGGCGGTGGCGAAGGACTGGACCTCGTTCCAGTGGTAAATCTGTTCCTGATCCAGCACGGTCTGCAGGTCATACACCACTTGCGCGTCGGAGACGTCTTCCAGCTCGGCCTTGGTGTAGTAGGGCAGGAAGGCTTCCAGTACCTCCTGGGCATCGTTGAAGAAATCCAGCACAAAGGTCTGCTTGCCCGGGAAGGTCCGGTTCAGGCGGGAGAGGGTCTGCACACAATCCACACCTTTCAGCTTCTTGTCGACGTACATGGCGCAGAGCTTGGGCTGATCAAAACCGGTCTGGTACTTGTTGGCGACGATCATCACGTTATAATCGGCGGTATCGAAGGCGTCCGCCAGGTCACGGCCTTTCAGTCCGGGGTTCAGCAGGTGGCTCGATTCCGAGACCTCCTCGGGGATCACATCATCCGGCAAAATCGTGCCCGAGAACGCCACCAGGGGGTGCACGTCCCGGTAATTTCGGGTCTTGGCGTAGGCCTGCATGGCCAGCTGGTAGCGCACGGCCTCCTGCCGGCTGCTGGTGACCACCATGGCCTTGGCCTGGCCATCCAGCAGGTGCTTCACATGCTCCCGGAAGTGCTCGACGATCACTTCCACCTTCTGGTTGATGTTGTAGGGGTGCAGGCGGACCCAACGGGCCAGCTTGATGCGGGCCTTTTTGGAGTCCACCTCTTCATCCTCCCCATCGGGGTGGGCCAGCTTCCAGGCGGTGGAGTAGGTGGTGTAGCACTTGAGCACATCCAGGATAAAACCCTCCTCGATGGCCTGGCGCATGGAGTACAGGTGAAAGGCTTCCGGCTTGTTGCGGTCGGAGGGGGGCTCATCCGGATTGGGTGGCCGGCCGAACAGCTCCAGGGTCTTGCCCTTGGGGGTGGCGGTGAAGGCGTAGTAGCTGATCTTCTCGCTGGGCTTGCGGGCGGTGACCGCCGCATCCAGAAGCTCCTCAGCGCTTACCTCCTCGCCCTCGGGGAACTCGGCGCCCAGGATGGTCTTGAGCTTGGTGGCGGAAGAGCCGGTCTGTGAAGAGTGGGCCTCGTCCGCCACTACCGCATACTGCCCGGAGGCCAGCCGGGGGTGTTTGTCCAGCACCTCAAACAGGGCAGGGAAGGTCTGGATGGTGACGATAATGATGCGGGTGTGCTCGGACAGGGCCTCCGCCAGCTGTTCCGATTTGCTCTGGCTGCCGATGTCCCGGGTGATAGGGCGCACCACCCCCTGGGCGTGTTCAAACTGGTAGATGGTGTCCTGCAGCTGCCGGTCCAGCACCGTGCGATCCGTCACCACAATGACCGAGCTGAACAGCTTGTTGCCCTCGGCATCATAGAGCTGGGCCAGCTGGTGGGCCGCCCAGGCAATGGAGTTGGACTTGCCGGACCCGGCACTGTGCTGCACCAGGTAGCGTTTGCCGGGGCCTTCCTCCCGGGTCGCGTCCACGAGCCGGTTCACCACATCCCACTGGTGGTAACGGGGGAAGATCAGGCTCTCTTTGGTGGTGCGCTTGCCGTGGAAATCCTCCTCGGTCTTCTTCTCCAGATGGAGAAAACGCCCGATGACCTTCAGCCAGGCATCCTTCTGGAACAGCTGTTCCCACAGATAGGCGGTGGCATAGCGGTTCTCATCCGGCGCCTGGGGGTTGCCCGCGCCGCCTTCTTCGGTGCCCCGGTTGAAGGGAAGAAAGAAGGTATCCTTCCCGGCCAGCCGGGTGGTCATGGCCACCTGGTCCTGGCTCACGGCAAAATGCACCAGGGCGCCACGCTTGAAGGTGAGCAGGGGCTCGGCCTTGCGGGTGACCGGATCCTTGACCGGGCGATCCTGCCGGTACTGGCGCTTGGCATTCTCCACCGACTGCTTGAATTCGCTCTTCAGCTCCAGGGTGGCGGTAGGCAGGCCGTTCACGAACAGCACCAGGTCCAGGCGCGGGTTGTAGTCGCCCTCCCGGGCATGGGGGGAGTAGGAGACCTCTTCCACCACCCGCAGGCGGTTGGCGCTATAGCGTTTCAGGGCGTCCGGGTTCATGCCGTGGTCGGGCCTGAAGCTGCACAGATCCACCTTCACCCCCGGCAGTTTGAAACCGTGGCGCAGCACCTCCAGGGTGCCCCGCTTATCCAGTTCTCGGGTGGTGGCCTTGATCAGCACTTGTTCCGGGTTCCGGGGATTGTTCTTGCAGAACTTGTCCCAGCGGTCCGGGTAAGCCTCCCGGAAGTAGCCGACCAGATCCTCCGGGTACAGGGCATTGGTGCGGTCATAGTCCGAGGACTGGCCGACTAACCACTGCTGACCCGCCAGCGCAGCGAGGATGTCTTTCTGGAAGGTCTTTTCCTGGCTATCGGCCACGGTAAACTCCTTGTTCTTCGCCCGGATGATCACGCACGGCCCGGGAAACCCGTCATCCCCTGTCACCCTCGCGCAGGCGGGGGGGTAGGCGGGGACCCAGAGCGCTAGACGGCCTGAGAGTGGCTCTGAAGCCGTCATCCCCGCGCAGGCGGGGATCCATTTTGAACCATACTTCTGTCCTCTGGATCCCCGCCTTCGCGGGGATGACAGAGGGGTTTCCCACGAAAGCGCGAATCTATAAATTCGTCATTGCGAGCCGTACCCCCTGCTGCGCAGGCCCGAATCAGTGACGAACTCTTAGCTGTCATTGCGAGGAGCCACAGCGACGCGGCAATCTCGACTTGCGGAGTACCAGACTGCTTCGTCGCTGGGGCTCGGCTTTGGCATCCTGCGTCGCTCTACCGCCTACATCCATGTAGGCGTCCTCGCAGTGACAAAAGCGGAAGTTCTTCAGGAGATCTATAAATCTGTCATCCTTCTTCGCCGTCATCCCCTGTCACCCCCGCGCAGGCGGGGGGTAGGCGGGGATCCATTTTGAACCAATTCGTCTTTCCCGCGAAAGCCGAAATCCAGCCGTTGATTCACTAGGCTCCCGCTTTCGCGGGAGTGACGAAAAATGCGTTTTTAGCGGTCCCCTGAGGAGGCCGTTGGGTGAGCCGCCGGTCACAAACAAGCGAATAGCGCGGCCCTGGCTCACGAGACCTGCTCCAGATCGGAGTGAAGGAATTCCTCGTCAAAAGCACTCTCATCAGCCGGTGGTTCCCAGTTTCGAACATCGATTTTGCCCGTGACAGCGGCTGAAATCAGTGCTGAACGGCGCTCCTCCATTATTTCGATACTCTTTTCAGCCTGCTTTTGGAGATCTGCATATTTTTCTAAAAGAGTATCGACGTATTCAACTATTCTCTTTTGCTCAGAAAGAGGAGGGAAGCAAGCGGTTATTCCAGACACCCGGTCGATATTGAGGTTTGCCTGCGCGCTTTGGGTTGATGTCTTCTCCAGCTCTTGGATAGACGCTCGAAGGCTGTACTTTAAAAACTCTAGATCAACATCCTCCCTTGGTTTAAAGCCTACGACGCTATCAGGTGCATATGCTTCAAATCCAAGAATTGCAGTGTCACCAATATTTGCGGCGATTGCCATCACTAGTGTTCCCGCTGGAAATTTTTGGCTGACCTTTATACCTTCATCATTCAATGTTTGTTTGTAGGATTCGACATATTTTTCAGCTCTAGCAATGTCGCCCGTCTGAATAAATGCATAGTGACCGTCATAAAGTGAAGGGTCGTTCCTCGGTCTATGGCCGAACTTTCCCCTGTAAATAGCCGTGGCATATCGATAGCTCTTGCAGGTCCAATGCGCCGGCACCTCTCCAAGCCATTCCACCCCGGAATCCTTCATCGGCACATCGGGATTCAGCCCCTTGGTCACCGCATAAGAGATCACCGCCTGGCGCTTTTCCTTGAGCAGTTCGATCAGGCGCTTCTGTTCGTGAATCAGGGTGTCAATTTTGGCGGTTTCGTGGTCGAGGAAGCGGGCGATTTGGGTCTGTTCGGCGGTCGGTGGCAGTGCGATTGGCACATTATCAGTAGCGTATTGCCCTAAACCAACCCGGGTTAAGCCGTTAGCAGTCACAGCGAAATAGGCCTTCGTTTCCTCGGAATCAAAGAAACGTTTTAGAAACTTGCCAGTTGCAGATGGCCGAGGTCGGGCAATCGAAAGGTGGTATCCATACAGAACGCCGACTAATTTGTTGGGGACGTATGCGGCCACTCCGATGTCGTCGGGACTTTCTGAATCTTTGGTGAAAACAACATCATCTTGCTGCACCTGAAAACGAGCAATTTGATATTCTGTAGCTGTGGCTGGCATGAAGTCCAAGTTGCCTTTTATAGCTTCGTTATAGTAAACGTCGGTATAGTTGCAAAGCTTGATCGAAATTTGGCCTTCGACTGACTTTTTGTCTACGTTGCTTGGAAACACTTCTGCGCAGTGCTTCAGACGCTCAACTGTCCAATGCGCTGGCACTGCCCCAATGAATTTGATATTTGATTCTTTGTACTCCGGATACCTCGGAAAACTCACGCCGACAACTCCTCGATCATCTGCTTGATCCTGTCGGTGCACTGCTTGAGGTCCGCATCAATCTCGTCCAGCGGCCGGGGCGGCGTGAACACATAGAAGTGCCGGTTAAACGGAATCTCGAAGCCGACAATACCTACTTCGCCATCCTGCTCATCCGTCTTGGACTCGTCGATCCAGGCATCTGGGACGTGGGGCTTCACCTCCCGCTCGAAGTAGTCGTACACTGACTCGCCCAGGGGCACGTTTTCGTTATCCCGCAGACCGCTATCAGGCTCTGGTTTGCCTTTGCTTTCACAGATGTCCGCTTCCGGATCCCGTTCGCTCAGTGCATTCAGCAGGGCCTTGAGCTGCGGTGTGCCCAGTTTGACCTGGTGCTCAGTTAGCGAGGCTTTCAGCGCCTTTTGGAACTTTGGGCGATTCCGGTAGAGGGTATCGCTCTCCATGGCGCGGCAAGCGGCGAGGAGTTTCTCCTGCCCCTCCGCCTCCATTTTCTGGATCGCCTTCTCTTCGGTGATGCGCGCCATGCGCTCCTCCGAGGTCTGGAAGTTCAAGCGCAAGGGGCGCTCTACCGTGATGCGGCGGTAGCCAAACGCCTCGTTCGGGAAGATCTTGCTCTTCTCCGTCTCCTGGAATTCCCCGTAAAGCCGCACAATCTCATCCTGGTCCGCTTCACTGACAAGCTGGCGCTTGCTGCCCAGTGACTTGCGCATCTTGGAGGCCCGATCAGAGGCATCGATCAGCTGGACCTTGCCCTTGCGTGCCGCCGGCTTGTTGTTGGACAGAATCCAGATGTAGGTGGAGATGCCGGTGTTGTAGAACATATCCGTGGGCAGGGCGACGATGGCCTCCACCATATCGCTCTGCAGCAGGTAACGGCGGATCTCGGATTCACCACTGCCGGCACCCCCGGTAAACAGCGGCGAGCCGTTCAGGATGATGCCAATGCGGGAGCCGCCATCCCGGGGATCGCGCATTTTGCTGACCAGGTGCAGCAGAAACAGCAGCGAGCCGTCAGAGACCCGGGGAAGGCCCGGCCCGAAGCGGCCATCGAAGCCCTTGAACTTGTGCTCATCCACCACCTGCTTCTGGACCTTTTTCCACTCCACCCCGAACGGCGGGTTGCTGAGCATGAAGTCGGCTTTCAGGTCGTAAAGCTGGTCTTCGGAGAGGGTGTTGCCCAGTTTGATCTGCTCGACCTTCTGGCCCTTGATCAGCATGTCCGCCTTGCAGATGGCGTAGGACTCCGGATTCAGCTCCTGGCCGTGCAGGGAGACGGTCACCTGGTCACTGACCTGCTGCACATACTCATCCCCCTCAGAGAGGAAACCGCCCGTGCCCGCTGTCGGGTCATAAATGGTGACGATACTGTTGGGATGGAGCTTCTGCTCCTGGCCGGTCAGCACCAGGGAGGTGGTCAGGTGCACGATGTCCCGGGGGGTGAAGTGCTCCCCGGCGGTTTCGTTGGAGCTTTCGGCGAATTTGCGGATCAGCTCCTCAAAGATCAGCCCCATGCCGAAGTTGGAGATGCGGTTGGGGTTCAGGTCAATGCCGGCGAAGCGTTGCACCACCTGGTAGAGCAGGTTGTTGGCGCTGAGCTGCTGAACAAAATCCTCGAAATGGAAATGCTCGAAGATCTCCCGGGCATCCTGGCTGAAGGACTGCACATAGCTCATCAGATCATCAGCGGTCTGGGTGTCGGATAGCGTGCCCAGTGACAGCGGAGAGGCATTGAAAAAAGGCTGCTCAGCCTCGCGCAGAAGCAGTTTTTCGCGCACCGGGTCGGGTTTGTCGGCATGCGCTCTCGCCCCTGCCCGCACCTTGTCCTTGGTGGGCTCCAGCACGCACTCCAGGCGCCGCAGCAGAGTAAACGGGAGAATGACGCGGCCATACTGCGACTGCTTGAAATCCCCCCGTAAAAGGTCGGCCACGGACCAGATAAAAGCGGCAATCTGACTGTTGTTCTCGGCATTCACGCGAACTACTCCGTGCGGTTGATATTCTTTATTAGCGACTGCTTCAAGGGGTATCCGAGAGAAGGCTGTTCATCGGGGTATGCGATCGAGACACCAGGCGCTTCCTGATCACGTACCTTACCAGAGTCCACTTGCCTGGATCATGAAGAGATTGGCGACTCCAGTGTCGCTGCGGGTGGTTGCCACAGGCGTGCTTGCGGGGATTCTTATCCGTGTCCAGTATTGCTCGACCAGCTTCCATGGCGCTTTCAGCAGCAGCCGTCGATTCATCTCGTGGGCTCGAGGAGAATTTTCGCGTCGCATAGCTCGCGAAAAACCTCAAAGTCTTGCGGTGAAATGCTGTTTCGAACAGCATAATCGCCAATCTGGTTATTAGAAATGACGGCTCGTAACGTCGGGTTTGCCGTCGTAAACCAGCCAAGGTACACGTTCGCTTCTGATAGCGCTTCGTTCGATAGCTCTGTCAGAACTAGGCACGCATCCAATAGCAGTGGTTCGTTTTCTTTCTCATCGAATTCGAGTGTATTCTCTGGGTCCTTGTTTGCATGCTTAAAGAAGTTCCGTGATGAATTCAGGATGTTAAACCACTCCTTCCTTGCTTCGACGGGTACCTCTGGGTGATCGTGAAGTATGCTGGTGTGATTTAGATCACGTGCCTTGGCGACATCACGAATTACCCCCTGCGCGGCTGCGGCAAGCGTATGGACCGCAATCGGATCGCCGTTTTCGAAGAATAAGCGCACAGCCGCAGCCAAATTCCTTCGAGCTCCTTCAAGTTTCGATATTATCGTCATAAACGACTAACGAAATGGCGCGTATCGGGGTGCGCTGCCACGGCGTCACGCCCAAGGCCCCCGCGCGCAGGCTGGATGCACGCTGTTGGACTAAACCGCCCGGCAGGGCGTTCGCGCCGCATTGGATGTGCTGCCGATTGACCGCAGGGATGTGAAAAAGGAACGTGAAGCGCCGTCCACAGTGCTGGGTAGCTGGGTTGTCCATGGACGGGCACATTTTTTCGGTTATTTCCATGTGAGGCCAATATCCCAAACCGGTGTAGTGGCGTCAATTGCCAATGACGGCGCGAGTGGGCTTTTACCGGCCCGTCAAATCGGTAATGTTCGGGGAAACGTTCCATATTCATGTGTAAGCTCCCGGCGGGGCCGGTCGCCGGAGGACTGCGCTGTGAAGGGGATGATGACCATCAGCACCAGTTTCCTGACGCCGCAGTGCGCACAGCGGTGGATATCGATGCCCGTACGCGCCGCATAAATTGCCCGCGGGCGCCGGCTACGACCGCCCCACGTGCCTCAACGGACGGTCAAGCTCGCGTCGTTGCATGCTAAAATATGAGGCCCGACCCCGTGGCGCGCATTCCTAATACGCGCACGTATGTGTCCTCCGGCCCCGCCCAGTGGAGCGTTTACCTACACCTGCATTGTTCCGCGCTGGTCAGTTGGGCTTTCTCGGCAGGAATGCAATACTGTCCGAAAAGCCAACACTTTAATGCTTGGAGCCTGAAATGCCTTGTCCTAAGTGCGCCGATATGGTGGAGCGTCACGACTTGCCCCATGTCGTTCGGAAATGCGAAAGATGCGGAAGGGAATTGCATGTGCACGAAGCCGGAACGCACGGCATCGGCTTTAAGATTCGGAAGGGGGAGAAGGTTGTCATACCTTCCGATTGGCTAAAACTTTCTCTCAACCCTCTTAAGAGCAAAGGGCAGCTTTCTCGGTACGGTCTCCAGTGGTTTGCTGAACAGATTCACTTAAATGACTTGCCCAAAAAGAAGGGTAAAATGGCGCAAGAAATTGACATGATTGAAGCTCAATGTGATCGAATTCTTGACGCATCGGCTCTACTTTCAGGATTTAACCTTGAAGACCCTACACAATCCGAACAGATAATAGAAAAACTAAAGGCAAATCGAGATACCGCCGAATGGTGGGCATTTCTCGCGGGAACATTTATTTCTGTTCTGCGTGAAGCAATAACCGAGTGTGATGTAGAGCAAGCCGTATGGGCTATGGGTTGCGTTGAACGCTGTAGATCTATGCTCCTCTTCAAGGAACATCTAGAAGAAGTAATTTGGATGGGGCATTCGGCCAAAAGGCTTGTTGATGTTCTTCATACTTGGGAAAACAATAAAAGCAATTCCGACGAAGGTTTCTGGCAGATTACTCTTCGCGATAATGCTTATGCCATTTCCCAAGTCTTCGCAGTTCCCCTGGTCTTCATTCAGGAATCCGCCTACGTTGGTGGCATGAACGTAAATAGACAGGATGCCAAACTGGTCGACTACCTGTTCTCGCAAGAGTCATCCCGAGAGGCGGTGCTGGTTGAAATTAAGACCCCCGCCACGAGACTTCTCGGCCGAAAATATAGGGGAGTCTACAGCCCATCACCTGAACTGTCCGGAGGAGTCATGCAGGCACTCGACTACCGGCGTACTCTTTCGGAAAATCTTATTTCAGTGATAAAGGGCATCGAGCACAAGCTAACAGCATTTGAGCCAAAATGTGTTCTTATAATTGGCAATGGTGAGCTTGAACTGGATAGCGACTTGAAGAGAAATTCCTTTGAAATCTTTAGATCAAACTCAAAAAATGTTGAAGTTATCACCTATGACGAGCTTTTTCGGAAACTAGAGGTGTTGGCATCACTGTTTAGTCTCACTCGTGGAGATTGAACGGGCGGCGCAGGCAAAGAAGGTAGTTAAGGCAACTTAGGGGACCACAGTGGGGGCAATTCGATACAGAGAAATAGTCGGTGGGTGAATTTGAGGTGTTCATCGAGGTTGGAATGCGCGAATTCCCGGATCCCGAGAAGCGAAGGCCCTTTCGGTTCAATGAGCCATTGGGGGTCGGCATGCTCAGTGTGAAACCTCCAATAGCCACGGGCATCATCCAGATCCACATTCTTAAATGGCGTGCCACATAGATCATATTTCGTATTTGAGAAGCCCATGCTACGATGAGAGGCCTGAGCCCGTTACGCCGTTATAATTGTATTGTGCGGCGTTCACTACTTGTGAAACTTCTTTACTTAACTTTATATATGCATCTCTATTTAAGAGTTTACCTTCATCCAAGGTAATAACGTTTGCCTTTTTCTTATATTCTTTTAAATATTGGCTGTCCATTCCGCAGAGGATTACTTGGCTCTGACTTGGGGTATCTTTCAAAATCAAGTTAACAATGCGCTCATAGTTTTGATTCGCTTGCTCTTGTTGGTTAGGTGTGTCAATTACCAATGGGGCTGGAATCTCGTTACGAGAATAGTAGATCTGTCTAAATACAGCCATTTGATATGCAAGTGCTGCCCTTGTTCCTTCGGCGGCCCCACCGCTACCGAATAGTTTAGTATAATCCGTTGGATGCTTTACTTTGCTTAGATTGACGCCTTTAGAATTAAGTTTTTCAATAAACTCGGTTATTAGCCCAGTAAAGAAATCACTGAGCTCCTGTTTTCTATCGTTAGTCAAAAGTCTTTTTTGAAATTTCTTAAGTTCTTTCTGCTTATCGGTGTTTTCTTTACATAAAGCTTGCTTTATAATTTTTGTATATTCAACATTTCTCTGAACTGATTGCGATGAAAAACTATCCACAATATCGGTTAAATTATATTTTTCCTTGTCATCAGTTTTCTTTCCATATTTTTCATTTATCTCATAAATACGGAGACGTGCACTTTCCAGTTGAGTCTGTGAATATTCAATATCTACATTTAATGCACTTATCTCTTCTTGTATAAAAAGAACTTGGTCTTCTGCCTGCTTCTTATCTGACAGAATAGACGCTCTGCTTGCAAGTGAATTGTCATGTGCAGTCCCACAAAGAGGGCACTCAAGTTCATCGGAATCAACATACTCTACGGAAAATTGATAATCACTTTCAATCTCTTTTACAGCCCTCGTTGCTATTTCCAACTGATTTTCCAAATGATATTTAGATGATTGAAGATCACATAGACTGCTAAGCAGTAATTCTTGTTGTTCTGCTAATTCCCCAAGTTCCTGCTTAACTTCTTTTGTTATTTCCTCAAATTTTTCAGGAGTCAAGGCTAAATTACTTTTAGGCACATATCTTTCGACTATATCTATAGCTGTGTTAATTTTCTTAATTTCTTCATTTGCCTCTTGTTTTTCTGCCTCATACTCAAATATATGTTCTTCCAATTCGAAATGTTCTGGCGACAAATAACCGGTGTGGTATTTAACTATAGGCTGTTTCCATTTGGCATATTGAGCTAAATTCTGAAATGAATTCCATGGAGATGTCCAGCTACGCAACTGATCAATGTAGAATGGCAGAAAATAATATGCGGGAGGAGGTGTATCAAGTACTGGATCATCCCCTCTCTTTGGAAGTTTCGCCTTAAAACCAACTAGCTCTGAAAATTCCTCGGAGAATTCTCCTGTAATTCTTCCATACTTATGATAAGTCCCACCAACAACGCCTAAAACTATTAAATTATGCGTTCTGACTACTACGTAACAATTCTCCCCTATTGAAAACTCCAAAAGAGCTTTGCAATCTAATGAATTCCATGTTTCGTCGAATTCTGGCTCACAACCCAACGCCCAATATATGCTTTTTACCAAAGAAGACTTCCCAATGCTGTTATTTTTTCCCGTTATCAGGTTGAATCTTTCTTGAAATTTGAACTGATTCGCGGATTTTATCGTATCTGACACCAGAACTAACCGTTTGAATTTTAAGTTCATTATGTCTGCCTTTCCTTAAATTCCTTATTAATAGCTTATAATTTCCCGAACTCATATATCCCCCGTAATTATCTCATAAATAATATGATCTCGAATATCTTCATAATTTCCTACCTGAGTTTTTATCTCGTCTGTGAGCACAGCTTCTGCGCCTTGAATAATATCGGTTAACTCTACTGACCTCTCAGAAGCCGCAGATTCTATCGCTACTTTTATTAATTGGCGGACTCTTAGATTTACTGAGGATGGAAACCCGACAACCTGAATGTGAATTCTTTCAATGCTTTTTCGTAATCGTTTTTGCTGGATATACGGCAATCTAAGCTCGTCGGCGACTTTGCTTGCTTCTGCCAGTATTGATTGAATGTCTCTCAAGCTGACATGTGCGCTTATCGCTTCTGTTACTTTCTTCGATGTGATTGCTTTGTTTTCAAGAAGATTATCCCACTTGGCGCGTAATCATACGTAACAGCGCCTTTTCTGTGCAACTCATCAATCAACATACGATAAATATATTCTGCGTTACAATGGCTTCCAGGAAAAATATCGGAAATTAAAGTTGATATCTTTCCTATTACTGAATCTTGCTGATTTGTTATGCTTAAACTTGGTACAACAAACCTGAGGCTATCAGGAAAAACATCGGAACCTAACTCTTCACTAAGTGACAATTTAAGAGCTTTTATCGATTTTTCACTCATATCACCTACTGTGATAACATCTAGATTGAGGGCATTATCAATCAGGGCAATGTTAAAGCCGCACGTTGCAACCAAATTAACCGTAGAAAGGCGGTTACTAAAGGGCTTATTTATTACAGAGGAAATTAACTTTCCTAAAACTGATCCTTTTCCATCTTTGGTTTTTGTTAAACTGGTGATGTTATATTTTGGGCTGCCAATATTTTTGACTTGGCTAAACTCAAACATAGCTGTGTTAGCCTCAAGTGAATCTGCCAAGACAACATCCTCATGCAACTCCATGAAGAGAGCGTACTCACGTGCATTTCTTTGCTCATCAATTATTCGACATAAAGCCCAATGATATTGGTACTCATATTTACCAAACGTGCTAGCTCCCGATCTCTCTCTTTGAGGCATCCCGAGTGGATTAGTATCCATTATTTTGCTCCGTATTCGTAGCACGAGCGTTTTTAAAGGTTATAACGTAGCGGCTCAGGCGCCCCGCAAGAGCGGCCCACCAAACCCGTGATAGTGCTCGAAGCGAAGGGTCAGGTCCGTATTGTTGCATGCTAAGATGCGAGGCCTGACCTTTTGCGTATTCTGCCTTGGTTGATTCTTTCAGCTTTCTTTAGTGATTCGAATAATTTGTTGTAAGGCATAATGCCGGTGCTCAGACTGCAAAGCCTTTGTTAACCTTCCCTAGGGAATCCAGCTATCAATGAATTTCCTCCTTCTTCGTATCATACAGACCCCGCTAACTGTTCTGTCAGCTGGAGGATGACGCAGACTTACGCTCAGGAGAAATGGCTCTGCCAATGTAAAACGCAACGAAAATTGTTACAAACTGAAGTATCATTAACCATTGCATCCAGACATTCATAAAAGTGAAAAGAACTAAGGAAAGAGCGGTCCTATTCAACGCAGTACGTCCAAACAGTGCCGCAATTAGGATCATCGCAATGATCACGACTTGGTAGAAAAGGACACCTTGGCTCATTTACTCTTTGGCTCCTATTGTGGTTTTGACTACGTGTAGGCGTTGTTGACCCGTGTAAACGACCAGCAGGTATTCACCGGTTCGCCGTTTTTCTCTCACTCTGATATTTTGTGATATCTCCATAGGCATTCGCTTGCGAATTCCCGGCTGGTAACCTGTATCTGTTTAGAGTGCAGCCAACCGCATATTCGCTGGATTGACGGGAGCCAGGGGAGCCCGACAAAGCTCGAGAGGATAAGTCGTGTACGTCATCTTTGTTGGTTTTCAGCAGCATCCTTCAGTCCCCCGATCTTTCTCCGGCACACTTCCGCCGTAAGTTCCTTCAAATCCTCAACCCGCTTCGCGATGGCGCTCAGTTCTTCGTCGGTGATGGCGTACCGCTTGCTGTAGCGGGCGTCGACGTAGGCGCGGCGGAGGAGGTCGAAGAGACGTTTGTTTTGGTCGGTGTCTTTGGGGAAGACATCGGTGAAGCGGGGGTCGAAGCCGGCGGCCTGGTTGATCAGGTTCTGGAGGTCGTGCTCCTTGGGGCGGTAGCCGGTCTGGACGAGGAGGAGACAGGTGATGTAGCGCTCGGCCGATTGGTGCAGCTGGAATGCGGCGATCTTGAGGCGCCCACGGGACTGGTAGAACCCTACACCCTCAAAGAATCCATCGGCGCTATCCATCCACTCCTCGAAATACTCCTCCGCATGTCGCAATCGCGTTTTTGGCGGCAACTCCTTTGGCGGCCGTGCCAGCTTGTAGCGGCCGGAGTCATAGAGCAGGTACCCCTCTTTGAGGATGTCCATGAAGAAGTAGCGCCGTTCGGAGAGCATCTGGTTGACGTGGTGGATGGTGTGGACGATGTAGTTGACGCGGGTGCCGTCTGCTCGCGGCTCCAGGGCGTCTTTGAGGTCGTTGTCGTAGGCGACGTTGCGTTCGCTCTTTTTGTCCGCGGTGACGATGAGGATGTCGAAGTCGGAGTGGTATTCGTAGGTGATGTGGTCCTCTTCGTAGCGGTCTTCGACCCAGTCGCCGCGGGCGTGGGAGCCGAAGAGGATGATCATCTCGATATCGTGGCGCTCGCGGATGGCGGCGACGATTGCATTCAGCTCGTCGAGCTTGGAGGCGGGTAGGTGTTTGGGCCGTTTTTTCATTTTGTACCAGGCCGGCGGGCCGGCGGTTTCCATGATTGCGCTCATGCCCGGTCCTCCCTGTCGAAGAACTTCGAGTTGATGTCGCGGACACAGGCTTCGAGGCAATCCAAATCCTGTTCCAGCCGGCTGGCCAGGTCCTGGAGGACATGGGCACAGGCGGCCCGGTCCACATCCTGGAGGTCGGTGGACGGCAACAGCAAGTCGGCGAGCAGGCGCACTTGCGACGCGGCCAGGAGGAGGTCCTCCTTGGCGTTTTTGTATTCTTCCATTGTGTTCTCCTGATAGTCGTCCGTGTGTCCGTTTGGGGCACTTGGCTATCAGGTGCGGCGGGGTTGTTTCCCGGAGGGGGAGGGGGTGTTTCCTCCTGGCCGGGTTTTGTATTACGCCCTCGCCCGGATTCGACTTCACCGGGCGCTTCGGCCGCCTGAGTACGGGGTTATCCTAACGCGTGGTGTTGTGCGGGTCTACTGGATGGTGCCGGGCGGTTATCTCTGACCCCGATTATCAGCAGGTGGGTGGCGAAACTGTGGCGCAGAGAGTGGATGGACACTTTTTTTTGAT
>NZ_JAENYR010000032.1:5888-37655 GCF_016841685.1 Thiohalomonas denitrificans | reverse complement strand
AGGGGGTACGGCTCGCAATGACGGCTGAACGTTCGTCACCGATTCGGGGCCGCGTAGCGGCGGGTACGGCTCGCAATGACGGCTGAAGGTTCGTCACTGATTCGGGCTGGCGCAGCAGGGGGTACGCCTCGCGATGATATGGGCATAGAACCCCCGATGCGATTCGTGGATAATGAGCCTCCTTTTCCTGGAGGCCGCGTTATGTGGTTCAAGAATCTGCGTCTCTATCGCCTCAGTGCGCCGTTTACTCTGCCGCCAGAGGAGCTCGCCAAGCAACTGCAGCATGACGCTTTTCGCTCCTGCGGAAGCCTCGAAACCTCCACATTGGGTTGGGTGCCGCCCTTGGGCCGGCGGAGTGAAAACCTCGCTCACGGGGCCGCCGGCGCGGTCCTGATCTGTGCCCGCAAGGAGGAGCGGATCCTGCCCAATTCCGTGGTAACGGAAGAGGTTGCCGAAAAAGCGGCCGAGATCGAGGAGGCCGAGGGTCGTCCTGTGCGACGGAAGGAGAGGCAGTCCCTGAAAGAGGAGGTGGTCCAAAGCCTGCTTCCCAGGGCCTTTACCCGCTCCAGCTATGTCTTTGCCTATCTCGTACCCAAAGAGGGTTGGCTGGTGGTGGATGCCGCCAGCGCCAAAAAGGCCGAAGAGGTGGTCTCACTGCTGCGGAAATCGGTGGGTTCACTGCCGGCAGTGCCCCCGCGGGTGCAGTCCTCTCCGTCAGTCGTGATGACTTCCTGGGTTTCCGGCGAGCCGGTGCCGACCGGGGTGGAGTTGGGCGATCAGTGCGAGCTCAAGGAGCCGGGCGAGCAGGGCGGGGTGGTCCGGGTCAAGGGCCTCAATCTCCTCTCGGAAGAGGTGGGCGCCCACCTGGAGACCGGAAAACAGGTCACCAAGCTCGCCCTGCAATTCGAGGATCGCATCAGTTGCGTGCTGGATGAGGAGCTGGCGGTCAAGCGTCTTGCCTTTGAGGACACGGTTCTGGAAGCCCTTGATGACGCCAATGCCCATGATGAAGCCGCCGCGTTCGATGCCCAGTTCGCCCTGATGACGCTCGAACTCGGCCGTTTCCTGCCCCGGGTCCTCGAGTGGTTCGGCGGCGAAGAGGCGGGAGTTTCCGCGGCTTAGGTTGTTTGTTAACCGCAAAGAGCGCAAAGAGCGCAAAAGAAATTATTACCGCAGAGACGCAGAGGGCGCTGAGATTCGCAGAGCGTAACTACTCGCCCCCCGTCATTCCTGCGGGCGGGAATCCAGAGATAGAAGCACGTTCAAATGGATCCCCGCCTGCGCGGGAATGACGAGTTATAGAACGAACCCCTCCGCGTGCTTTGCGTCCTTTGCGGTTAAAAATCCGTTCTTCCGGTTAAAAACACGTGAAATTCTATATCCGTACCCTTGGTTGCAAGATGAACGCCCTCGACTCGGCGCGGGTGGCGGCGGCCTTGCAGGCGGCCGGTCATGAATTGGTCGGCGAGGCAGAGGCGGAGTATGTCTTTGTCAATACCTGCACGGTGACCGCTGAGGCGGATCGCAAGTCCCGCAAGGAGGTCAATGCCGCCGGCCGGGTGGTGGAGCAGGTGGCGGTCATGGGGTGTGGCCCCCGGGTGGATACCGGCCGGTGGCGGCAGTACTCGCCGGGGACGATGGTTTTTACCGATGAAACCGCCCTCTATGAACGGTTCGGTGTGCAACTGGATGAGCTGCCGTTCCCCCTCGGTTCCCGAACCCGGCTGCCGGTGGCGATTCAGACCGGGTGCGACAATCTCTGCAGCTTCTGTATCACCCGGGTTGCCCGCGGGCCGCATGCCAATCTTCCTGCCGAACAGGTCATCCGGCAGGTTCGGGAGGCGGAGGAGGCGGGCATTCGCGAGATCGTGCTTACCGGCATCAATCTGGCGGCCTGGGGAGCGGAGGACTCCAACCGCGCCGAGCAGGCCCGGCTGCATCTGCTTATCGAACGGATCCTCAGGGAGACCGAAATGCCGCGTATCCGGCTCTCCTCCCTGGGACCGCAATATCTCCACAAGGGGTTTTTCGATCTCTTTTCCGATCCCCGCCTGTGCGCCTATCTGCACCTTTCGCTTCAGAGCGGCTCCGGCCCAGTGCTGGAGCGCATGGTGCGCGGCCACGGCACGGAAGAGGCCCGGCGTATTGCCGAGCAGGCGCGGAGGGTGCGGCCCGACGTGGCGCTTGCCGCCGATGTGATTGCTGGTTTTCCGGAGGAATCTGACACCGAACACCGGGAGACCCTGGCGTTTATAAAGCAGCTCGGCTTTGCCAAACTCCACGTCTTCCCCTATTCGGTCCGTGAGGGCACGCCGGCGGCGGAAATGGCACAGGTAAACGGCAATATTCGCCGGGAGCGGGCGGCGGAGATCCGCGAGCTGGGCAGGCAGCTACGCCGAGATTTCATCGGGGGCCAGATGGGAGAGCGTTTCGATGTCCTGGTTGAGCGCGGAAAGAGCGGATTGACCGGCAACTATATCCGCCTGCGGGTCCCGGACGAGGCCGGATTCGCAGGGACCATCCGACAAATGACGCTGACCGAAGAGACTCTGGCGGAGCGGCTATAGAAGCGAAGGAGGGGAGCTGTACCCCTGCTGTGCAGGTCCGAATCAACGACGAGCGGTAACCACGGGGGCACGGGGACCACGGGGTAAAAACAGGTTGTCCGATCTTTTTTCTCTCCATGCGCCCGTGGTCCCCGTGGTTAGTCCACCGTCAGTACCACCTTGCCGATCATGCCGCCCGTTTCGATGAGGCGGTGGGCCTCCGGAGCCTGTTCCAGAGGCAGCTTGTGCGATACATGCACGGCAAGCTCTTCCCGGTCGAACAGCTGTGCGCACTGTTCGAGGATCCAGCCTTGGTGCCGGAGGGCGTCTTCCCATCCCATATACATGGGCGAGAGCATCAGCTCCAGGCTGATTTGCAGGTTACGCAGTCTCGCCTGTTTCCAGTCGGTATCCGGCCCCGGTTGAAGCAGGGTAACGACCTTGCCATAGGGGCGGACGGCACCGAAGGTCTGTTCGAAGATCGCCCCGCCCACGGCGTCCAGGGCCACATCGACGCCCTCTCCATCACTCCAGTCGAGCACCGCCCGGGCGAAATCCTGCTCCTTGTAGAGAACGGTTTCGTCGGCTCCCATCTGCCTGGCGAACTCCGCCTTCTCGGCACTGCCGACGGTGGTGATCACCCGGCAGCCGGCGGCCTTGGCCAGTTGAATGGCCATATGGCCGACCCCTCCCGCACCGGCATGGATCAGGATATCCTGGCCAGCCATGATCTGTGCCCGATCATGGAGGGACTCCCAGGCCGTGATCAGCACCAGCGGGGCGGCAGCGGCCTGCATGAAGTCGAGGGAGACGGGTTTGGCCGCAGCTACCTGCTCGTTCATGACCGTATATTCGGCATAGGTCCCCGGCGCGGCGCCGATGCCGCCATTGCAGAAATAGACCTCGTCCCCGAGTCGAAAGCGGGTGACTTCGCTCCCCGCGGCCTCCACCACGCCGGCGCCGTCACAACCGAGGATGGCCGGCATTTTATCCGGGTAGAAGGTGCCGCGCCCCCGCAGTTTGGTATCGATGGGATTCACCCCGATGGCCTTCACCCGTACGAGAATCTCCTGCTCCCCAAGAGGGCCGGGTTTCGATACATCGGCCGGTTGCAGCACCTCAGGACCACCGGGTTCCGCCATGAGCATCGCTCGCATGCTTGTCCTCCGTCGCTTGATCGTTGGTATTGTTCTTCCAGATAACTACTCACCCCCTCCATCATTCCCTGTCACCCCCGCGCAGGCGGGGGGGTAGGCGGGAATCCAGAGAGCAGAAGCATGGCTCAAAATGGATCCCCGCCTACGCGGGGATGACGGATTTCCTGGGCCGTGCGCGATCCCGGGCGAGCAGTTACTTCCAGACGATGAAATCGGTCACGCCGTCGTTGGGTTCAAGTGTAAACCTTTGAAAGTATCGAACCATGGCATTGCAGAGGCGCCGTTGCGAAACCCTCTCGGTGAAGTATCGGTTCGTCGGGTCCCCGAGGGTGCGTAGCGTAGGCCGCGCGCGTAGGATCGTACTATCGAAGTCTGAAGCGGGAAAAGAGGGCATGGGGACCGAAATAGAACGCAAATTCCGGGTTCGGTACGATACCTGGCGGGAACAGGCCGATGCGGGGACCCGCTTTCGACAGGGCTACCTGGTGGGCTCGGCAAAGGTGTCCGTACGTGTTCGCATCGAGGGTCAGAAGGCCAATCTCAACATTAAAAGCGCGACGCTGAGGGTTACCCGCAGCGAGTACGAGTATGCGATACCGCGAGGTGAGGCAGAGGAGATGCTTGATCAGCTTTGCGAAAAACCGCTGATCGAGAAGACCCGATACCGCCTGACGTTCGCCGGGGTGCTCTGGGAGGTGGATGTCTTTGCGGGGGATAACGAGGGGCTGGTCGTGGCCGAAGTGGAACTGCCGTCCGAAGATGCGACCTTCGAGGTACCACCCTGGGCCGGCGAAGAGGTCTCGCATGACAAGCGTTATTACAATGTCTGCCTGGTAAAACACCCCTATAAGGACTGGACGGATCGTGATCAATAGCTATATCGAGGTCAGCATCGGCGAGCAGCGCCTGCGCCTGCTTGAGGAGAGCCGCGTGGCGATGGAGGTGAAGGTTTCCACGGCGAAAAACGGCCCGGGCGAACGCAACGGCAGCGAATGTACCCCCCGGGGGCGGCATGTCGTTCGCGCCAAGGTGGGTGCGGGGTGTCCCGAGAACACGGTATTCCGTGCGCGTCGACCCACCGGGGAGATCTACTCCCCGGAACTGCGCCGGCGATTTCCCGAACGCGACTGGATCCTGACGCGGATCCTGTGGCTCTCCGGGACCGAGCCGGGCCGGAATCGACTCGGCGAGGTCGATACCATGCGCCGCTATGTCTATATCCACGGCTGCCCGGACGACGACCCGATGGGGATCCCCTCGTCTCATGGCTGCGTGAAGATGCGCAACCGTGAACTGGTCGAGCTGTTTGAACGCGTGGCGGTTGGCACCCCGGTTATCATCAAGGAGTAGTTAGCCCACTGAGAACACCGAGTACTGCGGAAAACCACGGGGTACACGGGGAGCACGGGGTTTTTGGGACAAGTGACTGCTCGTGTACAAATCTCCTGTAGTTTTGGTGGAAAACGCTCGTTCGGGTTGCGGCAATCTCCTCGTCAATGGCTTAGAACCTACATTTTGCACCCGATGACGCGCCCTCGGGTGCAAAATGTAGGTTAAAATCGGGCCGATTCACTTTTGAAGGGAAATACGATGTCTCTGGGTCCGGTTATGGTCGACGTGAACGGTACCGCGCTTGAGCTCGATGAGCGCGAGATGCTGCGTCATCCCGCGGTAGGCGGCGTTATCCTGTTCAGCCGCAACTATCACGATGTCGACCAGCTTCGGGCGCTTGTCGCCGAGATCCATGCGGTACGGGAGCCGCACCTGCTGGTTGCGGTGGATCATGAAGGAGGGCGGGTGCAGCGCTTTCGCTCCGGCTTTACGCGGCTCCCCAGGGCCCGCCGGCTGGGGGACGTCCATGAGCGTGATCCCTCCCGTGCCCGCCGCCTGTCGCAGACGGCGGGCTGGGTGATGGCTCGTGAGTTGCGGGCCGTCGGCATCGATTTCAGTTTCGCGCCGGTGCTCGATCTGGAGCGGGGGGTCAGCGGCGTCATCGGTGATCGCGCCTTCCATAGCGACCCGGAAATCGTGTCCGATCTTGCCGGCGCCTATATCCTGGGCATGCGGGAGGCGGGCATGGCGGCTACCGCCAAGCACTTTCCGGGCCATGGGGCCGTTATCGAAGATTCCCATGAGGCGATACCCGTCGACGAGCGGCGTTTTGCCGACATCTTTGCCGAGGATGTGCTGCCGTTCGAGCGCCTTATCCGCCAGGGGCTGGCAGCCGTAATGCCCGCCCATGTCATCTATTCCCGGGTGGTGCCGGAACCGGCGGGATTTTCACCCTTCTGGCTTCAGGAGGTGCTGCGCGAGCGGCTGGGGTTCCAGGGGGTGGTCTTCAGCGATGATCTCGATATGGAGGGCGCCAGTGTGGCGGGAGACTATCCGGAACGCGCCAAAGCGGCTCTGGGTGCGGGATGCGACATGGCAATCATCTGCAACAATCCTCCGGCTGCGGCCCGGATTCTCGACGGGCTCGGGGAGAACAACAATCCAGTTCTCCACGCCCGTTTGGCCCGTATGCACGGGCTGCACCCGGTGACCTTGAGTGAACTGCATCGCGACCCGCACTGGCGGCGTGCCTCCGAAGCACTGCACGCGCTGGAAGACGATCCGAGTCTGGAACTGGGGATCTGACGCACAGGGGTTATCAAACGGCGAAGCACAGGGATACAGGTCGGAACGGTCACAAATGTTCCCTTAACAAAAGAGGAACGCCACGGCGAATGCGAAACATCGTGTTAAACACGTTCTTTGCTTTCTTTGCGTCTTTGCGGTGAATAATCCGGGTTAACTGATGGAAGTCGAACAACTGCTTAGCGAACTGCAACAGGACAACATCACCCTGTTTTTGGCGGGCCAGGTATTTCTGGTGGTGTTTATCGCCCTGATAGCAGACCTTGTGCAAAAGCGGCTGCTCGAGCGTGTTCGCCCGCGCGTCGAGCGGACGCCCTCCCTCTGGGACGATGCCCTGCTGTTTGCGATTCGGCGGCCACTGACGGCCCTCATCTGGCTGGCGGGAATCAGCTTTGCGGCCGACATCGTCGGCCAGCATACCGGTGCGGCGATCTTCGAAGCGGTGGCGCCGCTGCGAGCGGTGGGGATCATATCGGTCATTACCTGGGCACTGATCCGTTTCATTCAGGGAGTGGAGGCGAATATCCTGCGCTGGAAGGGCGGCGAATACGACCCGACCACGGTTGAAGCCGTCGGCAAGCTGCTGCGGATTTCGGTGGTCATTACCGGGGTGCTCATGGCACTTCAGACCCTGGGCTTTTCCATCTCGGGGGTACTGGCGTTCGGCGGTGTCGGCGGGATTGCCGTCGGTTTCGCTGCCAAGGATATGCTCGCCAATTTCTTTGGCGGCCTGATGCTCTACCTGGATCGACCATTTGCCATCGGCGATTGGGTTCGTTCCCCGGATCGGAATATCGAGGGCACCATAGAGACGATCGGGTGGCGTCTCACCGTGATCCGGACTTTCGACAAGCGCCCGCTTTATGTACCCAATTCGACGTTTTCCAACATCGCAGTGGAAAACCCCTCGCGTATGCACAACCGCCGTATCTTCGAGACCGTCGGCATTCGTTACAACGACGCCGGCAAGATGGAGGGTGTGGTTGCGGAGGTCAAACAGATGCTCCAGGAACACCCGGAGATCGACACCGGGCAGACGCTCATCGTCAACTTCAATGGTTTCGCCCCATCCTCCCTGGACTTCTTCATATACACCTTCACCAAGACCACCCAATGGGTGAAGTACCATGAGGTGAAACAGGATGTACTTCTTAAAATCATCGCCATCATCGAATCCCATGGCGCCGAGATCGCCTTTCCGACTTCCACCGTCCATATGCCGGAAGGATTGGCATTTCGTAGCGAGGAGGGGGTCGAAATGAAGGTGAGTGGGCGTTCGGCTCTGGAGCGGGTGTGAGCAGGGGCAAACGCCTATTCACGGCGTAACTGATGGACTTACGTCGCTCGCTTCAAAGTATGCAGTTGCCCTCGGCCATGAAGGGTCCGTTGGCCTTTGGATGCGGCGCGGCATATACTCGCCGTTTGCGATTTGGTTCACTGATAGAGATTCATCGCTGCCCATGTCGGTAACTCCAGCAGAAGCGGAACGGGTATACCGCGAAGCCGATTGCCTCTATACCCTCGAGCAAGTGGAAGCCGCCGTGGATCGCATGGCGGGTGAAATCACCGAGCGGCTGCATGATCGCAACCCACTGATTCTATGTGTATTGACCGGTGGCCTGATACCGACCGGTAATCTGCTGCCGCGGCTCGACTTTCCCTTGCACATCGACTATGTCCATGCAACCCGCTATCGGGGCAATACCTCCGGAGCAGAGCTGGACTGGATCGTACGTCCGGCCACGCCCCTGTCGGGACGCATCGTGCTGGTGGTCGATGATATTCTGGATGAGGGGATTACCCTGGCGGCCATTATTGAGGATTGTCGACGGGCCGGCGCCCTCAAGGTCTATAGCGCTGTGCTGGTCGAGAAACGGCACGAGCGGAAGAATGGACTGAAGGCCGACTTCATTGGGCTCGATGTGGAAGATCACTATGTTTTTGGTTACGGCATGGATTACAAAAGTTACCTGCGAAATGCTCCGGGAATTTTCGCAGTGAAGCGGGAGGTTTAAGTGGCAAAACTGGCGATTATCGGCGGTACCGGCCTGACGTCCCTGAAAGGGCTGGAGATCGTCAAGCGCGAGGTCAGCCATACTCCCTATGGCGAACCATCGGGGCCCTTGGTGCATGGGGAGCTGTCGGGCAACGAGGTGATGTTTTTGCCGCGTCACGGCTCAGGTCACACCATCCCGCCCCACAAAATCAACTATCGGGCCAACCTTTGGGCCCTCAGGGAGAACGGGGCCGAAAAGGTCATTGCGGTGAACGCCATCGGAGGGATCCGTGCCGATTTGACGCCCGGCCGGCTGGCCTTTCCGGATCAGATCATCGATTACACCTGGTCGCGGGTGAACACCTATTTCGAAGAGGGGCTCACGCACGTAACCCATGTCGATTTCACCCACCCGTACTGTAGCGAACTACGGCAGCTCCTGCTGGAGGTCGCCAGAGACGTGAGAATCGACGCGGCAGGCGACGGTACTTATGGTGCCACTCAGGGCCCGCGCCTGGAGACCCGTGCGGAAATCGACCGATTGGAGCGGGACGGCTGCGCCATGGTGGGCATGACCGGAATGCCCGAAGCTGCTCTGGCCCGCGAGCTGGGGCTTTGCTATGCCTCGATCGCGGTAGTCGCCAACATGGCCGCAGGTCGGGGAGAGGGTGAAATCACCATGGCCAAGATCGAACAGCACCTGATGAGCGGCATGGAGGATGTACGTCGTTTGCTGGAGACGGCGGTACTGCGCTGTTGATGCCTAGGAGCTTATCCGAGAATGGCGGCCGTCACGAGGAGAAGACGGATCGAGTCAGATTTTTCGGTCATTGAGGCGAATAGTGGTTCTATTTAACGAAAATGAGTGGGAAATCTGGCCAATCAGGCATGACCGCACGACTCCATGGATGGAGGAGTTAGAGCGAAGCAGGATGCCAGAGCCGAGCAGGTCCGTCTATTCTCGGACAGGCTCCCTGAGGGCCGGCCCACAAGTCCCCTCGGCTGCGTAGCAGTCGCTTGAATTGGCTACGGCCAGTCCTGCGCCTTGCCGATGGCGCTGGTGAGACCGGCTGGGCGTTACACTATTTTCCGAATGGACCACTAGCTTTTGGCAACGGACCAGAGCGTTGTTTCAAGTCTGTCAAGGAGCCTCATACGGTGTAATCAGCGCGATGACACCCAGAACCGGATGGTCGAGGTAATGCAACTCTCTGCTACGCATGCGGCGGGAGTCGTTTACCACAAACTCCAGGTAGCGGGGTTCTTCCACCGTAGGGCCTTGATCGAAAAGAGTTTCGTCACGGCCTTGTGCATCGTACGATCGCACAGAGGTGCTCAGGTCGATCACCGCCGGGTCCGGCCGCGTGCGCCTGTGCGTCACCGAATCGGCTTCAATGCGGTAGACAAGATCGGTCTTCAGATGCAGATAACGCGACAGGACCACCGTCACAGTTCCATCCAGGCGGGGTAAGTCGGGCTGTTGACTCAGTGCCCCGCGTGGGGCCGCCGACGTGGCTTGTCCACCCGTCAAAACCCTGCCGTTGGAATCCAGCGTGATCCGCACCGGCAGGGCCTTGTCCTTGCTCAGCCCGGGTTGGCGCCAACCGATATGAACCAGTGGCTCGAATTGTGATGAGGTTTTCAACCGGTGATAGGCACCGCCTAGCTGTTGCTGGCCGGGCGTGAGGATCTGAAAGGCTTCGAGCCCTTGTGCCCGGGTCGCCTGTCCCGGCAACCGGGCGTTTTCGATCTTCGGCAGCTGGGGCTCTTTGGGCCACGCTTCGGCATTGAGAAAATTTTCCCCGCTCGGGGTGAAGATGATTAGCTCAACATCGTACCAACGCGTCTGCCCACGATCGGCCGCGGCTACCGGGGTGGCGATTAGGAGGACCAGCAGGATGAACAGGATTCCACGCATTATTCGACTCGTTTTCGGGGAAGGTAGGTAGTTTAGCATTCCATCCTCCGGTTTCACCTGTTGGAACCGGCAGCGGCGATAACTCCGTCACGCAATGCGGCGCGGGGATGCCCCCTCCGGGAAGGAAAATACCCCCGGTGGCGGGTAGTAACCAAGCCTTCCTACGCTGCGAGGTGCTTGAGTAGCTGTTCGAGCTGTTCGATACGATCCTCGACATCGGGCATCGAACGCACGATCCGCAGTCGTTCGCCGCCCTCGAAGCGGTACGTCTCGGGGTCGTTCTGCACAAGTGTGATAATCCGCATCGCGTCGACGCTCGGCTCGGCGGTAAAGATCAACCGCCCGCCGGCGTCGCCGAATTCTACCTTGATGATCCCGAGCGGGCTTGCCTTCTGCTTCAGTTCCGTAATCCGAAACAGGGTCTTCGTCGACTCCGGCAGGAGCCCGAAGCGATCGATCATCTCGACCTGAAGCTCCCTGAGTTCATGACGGTCCGCCGCGCTGGCAATGCGCTTGTAGAGCATCAAGCGGCTGTGCACATCGGGCAGGTAGTCATCCGGGATTAGCGCTGGGGCCCCCAGTTCGATCTCGGTGCCCTGGTGCAGCGGCTTGTCGAGGTCCGGCTCCTTGCCCTCCTTGAGGGCCTTTACTGCCCGCTCCAGCAGTTCGGAATAGAGCGTAAAGCCGATCTCCTGCATCTGGCCGCTCTGCTCGTCGCCCAACAGTTCGCCGGCACCACGGATCTCCAGGTCGTGGGTGGCGAGTGTAAACCCGGTACCCAACTCCTCGATGGATTCCACGGCCTCCAGCCGTTTCACTGCATCCGGCGTAATGGCCTGCCGTGAGGGGGTGAACAGGTAGGCGTAGGCGCGGTGATGAGAACGACCTACACGGCCGCGCAGCTGGTAAAGCTGTGCCACACCGAAGCGATCGGCGCGGTTGATGATGATGGTATTGGCCGTCGGGATGTCGATCCCGGTCTCGATAATCGTGGTACACACCAGGATGTTGAAACGCTGGTGGTAGAAATCCGACATGACCCGTTCGAGCTCCCGCTCCCGCATCTGGCCGTGGGCCACCTCGACAGTGGCCTCCGGCACCAGTTCCTGCAGTTCACGGGCCATGCGACCGATGCTGTCGACGTCGTTGTGGAGGAAATAGACCTGGCCGCCGCGGCGGATTTCGCGTAGACACGCTTCCTTGATGAGGCCGGAGTTCCACTCGTTAACGAAGGTTTTGACGGCCAGTCGCCGGGCAGGCGGGCTGGCAATGATGGAAAGCTCACGCATGCCGCCGAGGGCCAGGTTGAGGGTGCGAGGAATCGGAGTGGCCGTCAGTGTCAGTACGTCGACTTCCGAGCGCAGGGCCTTGAACTTGTCCTTCTGGCGCACACCGAACCGATGCTCCTCATCGATGATGACCAGTCCCAAATCCTTGTAGCGCATCGTCGGCTGAAGGAGCTTGTGGGTGCCGATCACAATATCAATCCTGCCCTTTTCGAGGCCGGCCATCGTCTGGTTCTGCTCTTTTTTGGAGCGGAAGCGCGAGAGGGTCTCGATCTGGACCGGCCAGTCGGCGAAACGGTCGCGAAAGTTCTGGAAATGCTGTTCGGCCAATAGGGTGGTCGGCACCAGGACGGCCACCTGTTTGCCTCCCATGACGGCAGTGAAGGCGGCTCGCATCGCCACCTCCGTCTTGCCGAAGCCGACATCGCCGCAGATGAGGCGATCCGTCGGTTGTGGAGAGACCATGTCCGCGATGACCGCATCGATCGCATCCTGCTGATCGGGGGTCTCCTCGAACGGAAAGCCTGCGGCAAATGCGGCGTACTGGCTTCTGTCCAGCGGGTAGGCGACGCCCTGCCGGGCCGCCCGGCGTGCATAGATATCCAACAGCTCGGCCGCTACGTCGCGCACCTTTTCCGAAGCCCTGCGCTTGGCCTTTTCCCACTGGCCGCTGCCCAGTTTGTGCAGGGGCGCCGTCTCCGGTGATACACCGGTGTAGCGGCTGATCAGGTGAAGAGAGGAGACAGGCACATAAAGCTTGTCGTGGCCGGCGTATTCCAGGGTGAGAAATTCGGCTTCGACACCCCCGATATCGAGCCTCTGCAGCCCCGTATAGCGGCCCACACCGTGGTCTTCATGCACCACCGGCGCGCCGACCTGGAGTTCCGCCAGGTGGCGTACCACAGCATCGGCATCGCGGGCCCGGCTCCGGTTACGCCGCCGCCGTTGCACCACGTGTTCGCCATAGAGCTGTGGCTCGGCAATGACCGCAATAGCCGGATCGTCTACGACCAGCCCATTTTCCAGCGGCGTGACCAGCATGCCGACTGGCTGGTCGGCCTCCATGAACTCGCGCCAGCTCTCGACTGCTGCCGGTTGTAGACCGCAACCGCGCAGCATTTCCAGCAGGGTTTCGCGACGGCCGGGGGATTCGGCACTGAACAGCACCCGCCCCGGAAATCCGTTGACGAACTGCATCAGACGATCGGTCGGATGCTCGGTGCGGATATCAAAGGTGAGGCTGGGAGGCGCCTCGGTGGCGTAGTTGACACCGCGTTCGCCCTCGGGGATCTCAAAACGCTGCAGCCGGGTGCGGGGCAGGCGTTTGAGTTGGCCGAAGGTTTCGGGAACCTCAAGAAATACCCGTTTGGGCTCCAGGGGCGGGTAGTCCAGGTTATAGCGGCTCAGTTCGTAGCGGTCCTGCGTCTCCCGCCGGAAACTCTCCACACCCTCATCCACTGCCTCAGTGGTCAGCAGCAGGGCACTGCCGGGGAGATAATCGAACAGGGTCTCCGTGCGCTCAAAAAAGAGCGGCAGGTAATACTCGATGCCGGGCGGGGCGATCCCCTGGCTGACATCACGGTAGACCACGCTCTTTTTCGGGTCACCTTCAAAAGCCGCACGATAGGCCTCTCGGAAGTGCCGCACCCCATTCTCGTCCAGGGGGAATTCACGAGCAGATAACAGACGAACCCGGTCGACCTTGTCGATGGAGCGCTGGTTCTCCGGATCGTACGTGCGAATGGTCTCGACTTCGTCATCGAACAGCTCGATGCGATAGGGGAGCCGACTCCCCATCGGGTAGAGATCCAGCAGACTCCCCCGGACGGCGAATTCACCATGCTCCATGGCCTGGGAGACGCAACGATAGCCGCTCTCCTCCAGACTCCTTCGCATCGAATCGATATTGATGGTGTCGCCCACATCCAAAACCAAAGTACGGCTCTGCACGAACTCGCGTGGCGGCAGCCGGTGCATGAGCGTGGAGATGGGTACAATCAATACACCTCGATCCAGTTCAGGCAATTGGTGGAGAATCGTCAGCCGTTCGGAGACGATGTCCTGGTGAGGTGAAAACTTGTCGTAGGGCAGTGTCTCCCAGTCGGGGAAGGTAAATACCGGCACATCGCTGTCGGGTCCGTTATAGAAACGCAGCTCGTTTTCCAGGCGCGACGCAGCGCCCATGTCGGAGGTGACTACGAGGACAATGCCGTTGTGTCGGCGTGCGGTGGCAGAGACGACCAACCCCATGGCGCTGCCGTAGAGGCGACCCCAGCGGGTCTGATCCCCGGATCGGCGAGCCGGCTCCGGGGTAAGAGGCGATACGTAAGGCATGTACATTATTCAGGTTTGAGGTGCGGCCGGCGAAGAGGTTCGGTTGGAAGGCGATTATTGTAGCAGGCCGTGAATGGGAATGAATCAGCGCCATACTGGCAAGACAGGGTAAACGCATACTCACATTTTTGATGCCTGCAAGCGATATAAGTCCTTGATAGCAGGTACGCTGTGAATACATCCGTGTACGCTCGACGGCAGCATCCCTGCTGCCGACGACCTGCTATCAAGGACTTACACCGCTCGCTTTGAAGTATGCGGTTGCCCTGACTGGCAAGAAGGTTTTGGAGTTGCTACAGTCAACCTGGGGTTCTGCCTTATCGGTTCGATAACAGATTAATTATAAACTGGCCCCAAAAGCTTTTTCGGAGGAGTCCCTGAATATGGCACACATCGTTGTTCTTGGCGCCAGCATTGGCGGTCTTCCCGCGGCCTATGACGCGCGCGATACACTCGGTAGTGAGCACAAAGTCACCGTTGTCAATCTTTCGGATCACTTCAGCTTTGTCCCTTCCAACCCCTGGGTCGGAGTTGGTTGGCGTACCAGAGAGGATGTTTCGTTCCCGCTCGAGCCCTACTTGGCGAAGAAAGGCATCGGGTTCGTTGCCAAAAAGTGCACTGAAGTCAAGCCCGACGAAAACCGGCTGGTACTGGCCGATGGTGAAACGATTCAGTATGACTATCTGATTATCGCTACCGGTCCGAAACTGGCCTTCGACGAGGTCGAGGGAGCAGGCCCGGAGGGTGGATTCACACAGTCCATCTGTACCGTGGACCATGCCGAAAAGGCGTATGAAAAATGGAAGGCATTCACTAACGAGCCGGGCCCCATTGTGGTTGGTGCCGTGCAGGGAGCGTCCTGCTTCGGTCCCGCCTATGAATACGCCTTCATCATGGATACCGAGCTGCGTCGGCGCAAGATACGTGACAAGGTGCCGATGACGTTCGTGACGTCCGAGCCCTACATCGGGCACTTGGGCCTGGGTGGGGTCGGTGACTCCAAAGGGATGCTCGAATCGGAGTTACGCAATGCCCACATCAAGTGGATCTGCAATGCCAAGGTCACGAAGGTGGAAGAGGGCAAGATGTATGTTGCCGAACATGACCAGAACGGCGAAGTGGTAAAGGAGCACGAGCTGCCTTTCAACTACTCCATGCTGCTGCCGGCCTTCAAGGGCGTTGATGCCGTGGCTGCGGTCGGCGAAGACCTGGTTAACCCGCGCGGTTTCGTCAAGGTCAACGATTATCAGCAAAACCCGAAATGGAAGAACATCTACTCCGTGGGCGTGTGTATCGCGATTCCCCCGGTGGAGGTGACGCCGGTAGCGACCGGTACGCCCAAGACCGGTTACATGATCGAGTCAATGGTCACCGCGGCCGTGCACAACATTCAGAACGAACTGGCCGGGAATGAGCCTGAACGAAAGGCAACCTGGAACGCCATCTGCCTGGCGGATCTGGGAGACACCGGCGTTGCTTTCGTGGCCATGCCGCAGATCCCGCCACGGAATGTCTCCTGGATGAAGAAGGGCAAGTGGGTTCATATGGCGAAGGTAGCCTTCGAGAAGTACTTCATCAGCAGGATGAAGAAAGGCTCCAGCGACCCGCTGTTCGAGAAATACATCCTGAAGGCACTGGGTATTCAGAAGCTGAAGTAGCGCTCATCCTCTCGGAAAAAAAACGCCTGACTTTAAGGGTGAGCCGGACAATACGGTGTCAGAGGAAGAGGACGGAAGCTCGTGGTGGGAAAAACCGTGCGCCCGAAAACGATGGGCGCACGCCAAAAATACCCACGGATGGAGGAGAGATTCGTCCCGTTTGCACGGGGCGCTTCTCACCGCAACGAATTCTACTGTGAATCGCGGGTGATTGAAATACCTTCAGTTAGTACGGTGCTATTTTCGCGGACAAGGCGGAACCAGGACGGTATTTTCGGGCGGCTTGCTATCATCGGTGTCGGGGTAGTCGAGCGTATAGTGAAGACCTCGGCTCTCCTTGCGGGCTGCCGCTGAACGGATAATGAGATCCGCGACCTGCACCAGGTTTCGAAGCTCAAGCAGATCATTACTGACCCGGAAATTGCCATAGTATTCGGCGATTTCGCTGGAAAGCAGGTCGACTCGGCGCTTGGCACGCTGTAGTCGCTTGTCGGTGCGCACAATACCGACATAGTCCCACATGAAGCGGCGCAACTCCTCCCAGTTATGGGAGACCACCACTTCTTCGTCAGAGTCGGTGACGCGGCTTTCATCCCAGGGGGGCAGCCGTTCCGGGACTTCAGCGTCGGTCAGGAACTCGTGTAGATCTTCGGCTGCCGAGCGGGCAAACACCAGGCACTCCAGCAAGGAATTACTGGCCATACGATTGGCCCCATGGAGGCCGGTAAATGCAGTCTCGCCAACTGCATAGAGTCCGGGGATATCGGTGCGGCCGCGAATGTCGGTCTTCACGCCGCCGCAGGTGTAATGGGCTGCCGGTACAACCGGGATCGCTTCGCGGGTCAGATCAAAACCGAATTCCTTGCAGCGGGCATACACCGTCGGGAAGTGGCTGGTGATGAAATCCGCGGACCTATGGCTGATATCCAGGTAAACGCACCCGGCACCCAGACGCTTCATTTCATGGTCAATGGCGCGCGCGACGATATCCCGGGGGGCCAGTTCACCGCGGGGGTCGAACCTGTCCATGAAGCGCGTACCATCGGGAAGCCGTAGCTTGCCCCCTTCACCGCGTACCGCTTCAGTGATTAGGAATGACTTGGCTCGGGGGTGGTACAGGCAGGTGGGATGGAATTGGTTGAATTCCATATTGACTACCCGGCAGCCGGCGCGCCAGGCCATGGCAATGCCATCACCCGTGGAGAGGTCAGGGTTCGAAGTGTAAAGGTAGACCTTGCTGGCCCCGCCGGTCGCCAAAACGACTGATCGGGCGCGGTAGGCCTCGACCCGGTTCCGCTGGCGGTTGAGGACATAGGCTCCAAGTACCCGGTCGGACTCCTGGCCCAGTTTCGAGGCCGTAACGAGGTCGATGGCGATGCGGTGTGGGTGGAGGTCGATGTTCGGGTGATTGCGGGCCTTCGCAAGCAGGGTCCCTTCGATGGCCTGACCGGTGGCGTCGGCGGCATGAATGATACGGCGCTGACTGTGGCCACCCTCCCGGGTCAGATGATAGCCGCCACCACTCTTGGCGGTGAACGGTACGCCGAGATCAATCAGCCACCGGATGGCGTCCGGTCCGTTTTCAGCGGTAAATCGCACTACTTCCGGGTCACACAGACCGGCCCCGGCGTTCAGGGTGTCCTCCACGTGCGACTCGATGTTATCGCCTTCCTCGAGAACGGCGGCCACTCCGCCCTGGGCATAGAGCGTGGCCCCCTCATCCTGCCCCCCTTTGGCGAGCACGGTGACACGGGCGAACTCGGCTGCCCGCAGGGCCAGGGTCAACCCGGCCGCACCGCTGCCGATGATCAGAACGTCGGTATTGTACTGGAGTGACGGTTGCATTAAGGAGAGCTAATTTATTGGTAGCATTGAAAAAAAGTGCGGACACCCCTATATCGTTAGGGACGGCAGCGCTGGTGGTCGATGGCAACCGAGTTGTTCTATCATGTTTGGCGACTATACCGAAAACCCGCGCGGCGAACTATCAGTCCCGTCCATGCTCACTACTGCAGGCATCCCGGGCGCGGTATCTTCGAGTTGCAGGAAAATAAAATGCCACTATCCACAATATCCTGGGACGGCACCACTTATCGACAGGAACTGAACAGCGGCATGGATTGTCCCAACATAAACCTGCCAGGGAATGGCCTGCACACAATGGGGTTACCCTGATGGGTCGGCAGAACGTCGATCAGGAGCTGGTCGAGAGGGTGCAGCGCGGCGATAAGCAGGCGTTTGATGTTCTGGTGCGTAAATACCAGTATAAAATCGTCAAACTCATCTCTCGTTATATTCGCGACCAGAGTGAAGTTCTTGATGTGACTCAGGAATCCTTTGTGAAGGCCTACCGGGCTCTCGACAAGTTTCGGGGTGACAGCGCTTTTTATACCTGGCTTTACCGGATAGCGATCAATACCGCAAAGAATTATCTGGTTGCCCAGGGTCGTCGTCCTCCCGATACGGATATTGATGCAAGTGAAGCGGAACAATTCGAAGGTCATTTCAATCTTAAAGAGAGCGATTCGCCGGAAAGACTTGCCCTAAGAGACGAATTGGAGCGTACAGTCTATGAAGCGATCGATGAATTACCCGAAGATCTGCGCTCGGCTATTACCTTGAGGGAAATGGAAGGGTTGAGTTATGAAGAGATCGCTCAGGCCATGTCGTGTCCGATTGGTACTGTTCGGTCACGTATCTTTCGAGCCAGGGAAGCGATTGACAGGAAGTTGCGACCGCTGCTTGAACCGTAAGTAAAGCGGTACGGCCTGAGTCTACCGGTTTTGGGGGGTTACCTGATGCAAGAGAGTGCGAGTGAAAGGATATCGGCGCTTGCCGATGGTGAGTTGGATAAACCCGGGGTACGCCGCGCCCTCGAAGAGCTGCGCGGGCGCGAGCAACTCGAAGCCTGGGAACGTTACCATCTCATCAGCGACACGCTGAGAGGCCATCTTCCATCGCCGTATCCGAAAGGAATGGCTGATCGGGTCAGGAGTCAGATTGACCAGGAGTCGGCCTTTAATCTCCGCCCCCGCCCGGGTTTTCGCCCCATCGGGAATTACTGGCGACAGGCGACCGGTATGGCCATCGCCGCGTCGGTGACCGCAGCGGCTATCCTCGGTGTCCAGACACTGAACCGAACACCCGAAGCAGGCGAGCAGAAGCAAGTGGCTCACGCCTCGGCCGGGGTCCAGACACCACCAGCTCCGCTCGACGCCGGCCTTGACGACTATCTCATTGAGCACAGCGAATTCTCGGCTTCGCCAGGCATGCACGGTATGCTCCCTTACGTCCGCATTGTCAGCCATCGGTAAATACAATGGCGATACCCAAAACGATCACGGCGGTTCTGCTTTTCTCTTTTTTAACTCCGCTTTTTGCTCTCGAGCCACAGGACCCCGTTGCCTGGTTGGAGCGTATGTCGCGCTCGGCACAGGAACTCGACTATGAAGGGGTGTTCGTCTACCGGTCGGGGAACCAGCCGTTGCAGACCCTGCGGATTATCCACAGTGGAGAAAAGGGGAAAGAGCGTCTCATTGCCTTGAGCGGCCCGCCCCGAGAGGTGATGCGGGAAGGTGATCGGGTGGCCTGTCTGCTCCCCGGGCAAGCCGCGCTATTTATCGATTCGGCCGGAGAGCGGGGCACACTACCGCTGAAATTGCCCTCGCATTTCCGGGCACTGCGGCGCTTCTATGAAATCGCTTTCGATGGTGAGGAGCGCGTTGCGGACCTGAATACTCGCAAGGTGAAGATACGCCCGAAAGACCAATTCCGCTATGGCCACAATTATTGGATCGCGGGAGATTCGGGGCTGCTGCTGCGGGCCGAACTTCTTGCTGAAAACGAAAGAGTCATCGAAGAGGTGGTCTTTACTTCGGTCGAGGTCCATGAGCAAATCCCGCCGCGGATGTTGGAGTCGGAGACCGTCGGGGCGCGGTCGGACTGGCAGGAGCTCGATAAGACCGGTGAGCAGGTAGAGAATAGTAGCTGGAAGGTGGAGGACGCCCCTCCCGGATTCGAGAAGACGGTACACCGGCGAAGGTCGGCCGACGAAGACGCTTCCTCTGTCGAGCACCTGGTGTTTAGTGACGGATTGGCTTCGGTTTCGGTCTTCATCCAACCGACGGATGAGAATCGCAGCCCGGCGGAAATGCGTCGAGGACCATTGAATGCACGAATGGAGATGGTTGATCATCATCGTGTTACGGTGGTCGGCGAAGTACCGGCGGCAACGGCGGAGCGTATCGTGCACGGGGTGAGCCCCGTCCGGCAGGAGTCGCGATGATCGAGGAAACCGGCGTAGTGGCTGAGCTGGAAGCTACCTACGCCTGGGTCGAAACCGAACGCCGGAGCAGCTGCGGTGGCTGTTCGGTGAAGGGCTGCGGGACCGGTACCCTGGCGCAGGTGCTAGGTGCCAGACGGCAACGGGTCCGGGTGGAGAATACTATCGGCGCTGAAGTCGGTGATACCGTCATATTAGGGCTGCGGGAGGATGCGCTGCTGCGCGGTTCGTTGGCTGTCTATATTGTTCCGCTGCTGGCCATGATGGCGGCAGCGTTGTTCGGAGAGGCCCTGGCGCCCCAGTGGGGGGGAGATAATACCGACGCCTGGGCTATTGCTTTGGGCCTCCTCGGTTTCGGTGGGGGCCTGCTTTGGTTACGGGGCTTCAGTCATCGCGCCGCCGGTCAGAAACGCTATCAGGCCGTGGCGGTACGAGTCTCCGCTAAAGCACCTGTATCACCCGTCAATTTCGTAAAAAGATAACATCGGAGTCACGATGAGAAATCGATCGACCGTGCGTTTCCTAACCTGGGTTACGACCTTTGCCTTCTTGCTGACTGCAGGCGGCGCTGTGGCCGCCGAATTGCCCGTCTTTACGGAATTGGTGGCGGACAACGGGCCCGCGGTAGTCAACATCAGTACTACCCAAAAGGGGAAAAAACCGGCCTTGCCGCCCGGGATGGAGATGCCGGACCTGCCCGGCATGCCGGAAGGGCCCTGGAGCGACCTCTTCAGGCACTTTTTCGACGAGGAGCGCGGTTATCCGGAGCGGGAGTTCGAAGCCCGTTCCCTGGGATCGGGCTTCATTATCGATAGCGGCGGTCACATCATCACCAACAACCATGTGGTCGAAGGCGCTGATGAAATTATCGTGCGCCTCAATGACCGTCGGGAGCTGGTTGCCGAGGTGGTGGGTTCGGACCCGCGCAGTGACATCGCCTTGCTGAAGGTGGATGCCAAGGATCTGCCGGTGGTTGAGCTTGGTTCGGCGGATGAACTGAAAGTGGGTGAATGGGTCATGGCCATCGGTTCGCCGTTCGGGTTCGACCACTCGGTCTCTGTCGGTGTGGTCAGCGCAATGGGCCGCAGTCTGCCGTCCGAAAGCTATGTGCCGTTCATTCAGACGGATGTGGCCATCAATCCGGGTAACTCGGGCGGCCCCCTGTTCAACGTCGACGGTAAGGTGGTGGGTGTGAATTCACAGATCTACAGCCGTACCGGCGGCTTCATGGGGCTCTCGTTCGCTATTCCCATCGAAGTGGCGATGAACGTAGTGGAGCAGATCAAGGAGCATGGGCAGGTGACTCGCGGCTGGCTGGGCGTTCTCATCCAGGATGTGACACGGGACCTGGCAGAATCCTTCGATATGGAACGCCCCGTGGGCGCGCTGGTGGCCAAGGTGCTGGAGGATTCACCGGCGGAAAAAGCCGGTTTCCAGCCCGGGGATGTCGTTCTCGAGTTTGATGGAGAGCGTTTGGAGCGGTCATCGGATCTGCCGCCATTGGTCGGGAGTATCCGTGTCGGCGACAGGATAACGGCAAAGGTCCTGCGCGATGGTCGTGAACGCGAACTCAATGTCACTATCGGGGAGCTTCCTGCCGAAGGGGCGTTAAAGCCAACGGCATCCGAAGGGCGAGTGCAAACGGACAAACTGGGCCTGAGTGTGGTCGAACCGACACCCGAACAGCGGGAACGGCTCTCGCTGGCGGAAGGAAAGGGCGTCCTGGTGGAATCGGTGCAGGCGGGTGCTGCCCGCGACGCGGGCATCCGTCGGGGCGATGTTATCGTCCGCATCGGCGGAGACGAGGTGACGGACCCCGGACAGTTCAGGCAACTGGTGAAGGAAGTGCCCGCCGGAAAATCCGTCCCGGTCCTGGTGCAGCGGAATGGCGGAGCGTTGTTCCTGGCCCTGCGAGTCCCGGAGGAGTAGTGAGCAACAGCGTTACACTGACGGCCTACTTACGTAGCGGCTGTTCACTGTGTGAGGCGATGGTGTACGAACTGACCCCGTTGCAACAGCGTTATGGGTTCCGGATCGAGGCGGTCGATATCGATGCCTCGCCGGAACTCGTAACCCGCTACGGAGAACGGGTGCCGGTACTCGCGGGGCCCGATGGCGAGCTCTGTCACTATTTCCTCGACGCCGACGTGCTGCACCGCTATTTCTCAGCCCGTTGATTCCCTGATAGAATTGAAGGTTGGCGGGACCTGCCCCGTTTCCCCACTTGATGTGGGCAGGACCCGTCCCCGGCGAGGCCGGATAGCAAGGTTTACTGGGGCGCCCACGGGCGCTTTTTTGTTTTATGATGAGCGGATTCGACCGCGAAGCTGAGATTGTGACCGACCTCCAACATATTCGAAATTTCTCCATCATCGCCCATATCGACCACGGCAAATCGACCATCGCAGACCGGTTTATACAGGTCTGCGGGGGATTGACCAGCCGGGAAATGGCCGAACAGGTCCTGGACTCGATGGATCTGGAACGGGAGCGGGGCATCACCATCAAGGCCCAGAGTGTTTCTCTCGTTTACAAGGCCGAAAACGGCGAGGATTACCTCCTCAATTTCATCGATACCCCGGGTCATGTGGATTTCTCCTACGAAGTCTCGCGCTCCCTGGCCGCCTGCGAGGGCGCGCTGCTGGTGGTGGATGCCTCTCAGGGCGTCGAGGCCCAGACCGTGGGCAACTGCTACACCGCTATCGAACAGGGGCTCGAGGTGGTTCCGGTGCTCAACAAAATCGACCTGCCGGCCGCCGATGCCACCCGGGTAGTGGATGAGATCGAGGAGATTATCGGGATCGAGGCGCATGACGCCGTATTGGTCAGTGCCAAAACCGGGCAGGGTATCGACGAACTGCTCGAACAGCTCGTTGCCCGTGTACCGCCGCCTCAGGGCAAGCTCGATGCGCCGCTGCAGGCGCTGATCATCGATTCCTGGTTTGACAACTACCTGGGGGTCGTATCGCTGGTACGCGTGGTCCAGGGAAGCCTGAAAAAGAAGCAGAAGATCACCGTTATGGCGACCGGCCGCAGCCATCAGGTGGACCGGGTCGGGATCTTTACGCCCAAGATGAAGGATACCGGTGAACTCAGCGTCGGAGAGGTCGGCTTTGTGGTCGCCGGTATCAAGGAGATCGACGGGGCTCCGGTGGGCGACACCCTAACCTCGACCGATCGACCGGCCGAGGGGCGACTCCCCGGGTTCCAGGAGGTCAAGCCACGGGTGTTTGCGGGCCTGTTTCCGATCAATGCGGATAGTTATGAAGATCTACGCGACGCCCTCGGTAAGCTGCGTCTCAACGACTCGGCGCTCTTCTATGAGCCGGAGACCTCTCAGGCCCTGGGATTCGGATTCCGTTGCGGTTTTCTTGGCATGCTGCACATGGAGATTATCCAGGAACGACTCGAGCGCGAGTATTACCTGGACCTGATTACGACTGCGCCGACGGTGATCTATGAGGTGCTTAAAAAGTCCGGTGAGACGACCTACGTGGATAATCCCGCGGAACTGCCGGAATCCAATCTTATCGAAGAGATCCGTGAACCGGTGATCGAGGCCAACATTCTGGTACCACAGGAATACATTGGTGCAGTGATCAACCTCTGCGTCGAAAAGCGTGGTGTCCAGAAGAACATGCAGTACGTGGGCAAGCAGATCTCGCTGACTTATGAATTGCCGCTAAACGAGGTGGTGCTCGATTTCTTCGATCGGCTGAAATCCTCCAGCCGCGGATTCGCTTCGTTCGAGTATCAGTTCAAACGCTTCCAGATGGCTGAGCTGGTTAAACTGGATGTTCTGATCAACGGCGAGCGGGTGGACGCGTTGGCCCTCATTGTACATCGCGACCAGGCCCAGGCGCGCGGACGTGAATTAGCGGAAACCATGCGTGAACTGATCCCGCGGCAGATGTTTGATGTGGCCATTCAGGCCGCAATCGGCAATCACATCATCGCCCGCACCACAGTCAAGGCGCTGCGCAAGAATGTGACAGCGAAATGCTACGGCGGCGATATCTCACGCAAACGCAAGCTTCTGGAGAAACAGAAAGCAGGCAAAAAGCGGATGAAACAGGTCGGCTCGGTAGAAATCCCTCAAGAGGCCTTCTTTGCCGTGCTGCATGTAGGAAAGGATAAATGAATATTGATTTTCCCACCATTCTGGTAGTTGCTACTCTGGTCACCGGTCTTCTCTGGGCCCTGGACGCACTGCTACTGGCACCGAAGCGGCGGGAACGCGTCGCGACTTTGGAGTCCGCCGGTCAGGTCCTTGACGCCAATACCCGCGAAAAAATGGAGCGGGAGCCGGTACTGATCGAATATGCCCGCTCCTTCTTTCCCATCATCCTGCTAGTACTGGTGGTGCGCTCTTTTGTGGTGGAACCGTTTCGCATCCCCTCCGGTTCGATGATGCCGACGCTGGAGGTCGGTGATTTCATCCTGGTGAACAAATTCACCTATGGATTGCGGCTGCCGGTACTGCACAGTGAGATTATCGATTTCGGCGAGCCGGAGCGGGGCGATATCATCGTCTTCCGCTACCCGGAAAATCCCCGCATCGACTACATCAAGCGGGTGGTGGGGGTGCCGGGTGACGAGGTGGTGTACCGCGACAAAGTCCTTTACATTAACGGCGAGCAAGCCGAACAGACGCCTCTGGGAACCTATAATGGCAATGGCGGCGGTGCCGTGATGACGGGTGCCAGCGAGCGGATGGAGGTGTTGCCCGGAGCCGAGCACCGGATTCTGGTGTGGCCGGGCCGTCAGGATCGGGACTTTGCTTTTAGTGTCCCCGAAAACGAATACTTCGTCATGGGCGATAACCGCGATAACAGCCGGGATAGTCGATTCTGGGGGACGGTTCCAAACCGTAATGTGGTCGGCAAGGCCTTTTTCGTCTGGATGAATTGGGATTCGGGAGCGGACGGCATCGTCGCCTGGGATCGGATCGGCACTCAGATTGACTGATAGCTTGGGAGAACAACGATGCGGGTTAGTGTACGGTTTCATGTCAAATGGCGCTTTCAGCCGCTCGCCCGGAGGGAGCCCCCCAAAAGCGCCTTGCGCTTGACAAGGGATGACCATTGCCTGCGCGCTGTGCTTGTCCTGACGCTTTTGGGGGACTCTGAAAATGCCATTTAGCACGAAACAGCACACTCGCCAGCAGGGGATTACCCTGATCAGCTGGATCGTGATTCTGGGTGTCATTGCCTTTTTGACAATGATGGTCTTGAAGCTTTTTCCGATATACATAGAACATATGGCAGTGAACTCCTCTCTGGAGAGCCTGGCCAGTGAAGGCGAGCCCATGGGGCCAACGGAAATACGCAGCAAGCTCGTGAAACGCTTCAATATCAACGATGTGAAGAGTGTGAATCGCAAGAACATCACCATTGAACGTGGCAAAGGCGTTTACCAGGTCGGAATCGTCTATGAGGTCCGCACACCGTTCATATCGAATATCGATTTTGTGGTTTCGTTCGATGATCACGCGGAGGTGAGGGCACCTTGAGGGGCGACCTGGAACGACTGAGTCGGCGTTTTGGGCATACATTCGGTGATCAACGGTTGCTGGAAGCGGCCCTGACTCATCGCAGTGCGGGCAGTGCAAACAATGAACGTCTGGAATTCCTGGGCGATGCCATTCTGAGTTTTGTCATCTCCGCCGAACTCTACGAGCGCTTCGCCAAGGCGGACGAGGGTACGCTGAGCCGACTTCGGGCGGCTCTGGTCAAGGGAGAGACGCTGGCTCGCCTGGCCATCACGCTGGACTTGGGAGAGCACTTGCGACTCGGTCCTGGCGAACTCAAAAGCGGCGGATTTCGACGTGAATCGATATTGGCCGATGGCCTTGAGGCACTAATTGGTGCCGTCTATATGGATGCCGGTATTGAAGCCGCCCGTGCACGCATCCTGTCACTATTCGAAGAAGAGTTGGAGAACGTTTCGCCGTCGGAAGTGCTCAAAGATCCCAAGACGCGTCTTCAGGAGCTTCTGCAGTCCCGACATGAACCGCTCCCCAGCTATTCCGTTGTCTCGGTAGAGGGTGAGGCCCATGAACAGACGTTTGTGGTCGGCTGTCGCATCTCCGGGCTGGACGAACTGGTGAAAGGAACAGGGGGCAGCCGACGCAAGGCCGAGCAAGCGGCGGCAAAGGCCGCTCTGGAGCAACTGCAAAATGGTTGAAGTGGCGCGTAGTGGATTCGTGGCGATCGTCGGCCGCCCCAATGTGGGCAAGTCGACGCTGATGAACCACATCCTCGGCCAGAAAATCAGCATTACCTCCCATAAACCACAGACTACCCGTCACCGGATCCTCGGTATCAAGAGCGAAGGCGACCTGCAGGTGATCTATGTGGATACGCCGGGTCTGCATCTGCAGGCGAAAAAAGCGGTCAATCGCTATATGAATCGGGCGGCCAGCTCGGCATTGAGTGATGTCGATCTGATTCTGTTCGTACTTGAGGCGGGGCGCTGGACCGATGAGGATCAGAATGTCCTGGACCGATTGAAAAACAGTCAGGTGCCAGTCGTGGCGGTGGTCAACAAGATCGACCGGCTGAACGACAAGAATGAACTGCTGCCGTATCTGGCGCGACTGAGCGAACGTTACGCGTTCGAGGCGGTGATGCCGCTTTCGGCCCTGAAAGGGGACAATATCGGTGCCCTTGAGGAGACCGTGGCCCAGCGCATCCCGGAGGGGCCCGCGCTGTTCCCCGCCGATCAGGTAACTGATCGCAGCGAGCGCTTTCTGGCCGCCGAGCTGGTTCGCGAGAAACTGATGCGCAATCTTGGCAAGGAGCTCCCCTACGCGCTGACCGTGGAGATCGAACAATTTCGTGAGGAGGAGCCGGAGCGGCTGCACATCAATGCCCTGATCTGGGTTGAGCGCGACAGCCAGAAACGCATCGTTATCGGCAAGGGTGGCCGGGTTCTGAAGGAAGTCGGTCGGCAGGCACGGCTGGACATGGAGCGCCTGTTCGGTCAACGCGTATTTCTGGAGCTTTGGGTCAAGGTCAAGGAAGGCTGGTCCGATAGCGAGCGCGCCCTGCGTAATTTCGGCTACCGGGATGAATACTGAGAGACGAATTTCTCTCGAACCCGGATTTGTTCTCCATCGCACACCCTATCGCGACACAAGCCTCTTGCTCGAGGCCTTTACGGCTGAACACGGTCGGGTGGGACTGGTGGCAAAAGGTGCCCGTCGGCCCCGTTCTGCACTCAAGGGGCTACTACAGCCCTTTCAGCCGCTGCTGCTATCCTGGGCCGGAAGGGGGGAGCTGCGCACCCTGACCGGTGCCGAGCCGGCAGAGCGGCCGGCATTTCTCGCCGGTCCCGCGTTGGCGAGCGGTTTCTACCTCAATGAAATGCTGCTGCGGCTAGTAGCACGGCATGACCCCCAACCCGATCTTTACCCCGTCTACGCCCGTACCTTATCGACGTTGACGAAGAGTTCCGATATGGAGTGGGCACTGCGCCTTTTTGAGCGTGACCTGCTGCTGTGTCTCGGATATGGACTGCTACTGGGGGATGAAGCGGATGGTGGTGGCGCCGTACAATCGGAAGGCCATTATTGGTACCATCTGGAGCGTGGCCCGGTTCCCGAACAGGGAGGCGGCGGTATCCCGGTGCGGGGCGAAACCCTTCTGGCGCTGGCGAAAGGGCAACCTCCGAATCAACAAGGACGGGCCGAGGCCAAGCAGCTGATGCGGGCTGCTCTTCGACTCTATCTGGGCGACAAGCCCCTCGCCAGCCGGGCCCTTTTCCGGCAATTTGCGGGTAGTAAACGACCACAACCATCAGGAGAGTAACGCAAGTGGGCGAGATTCAGGAGATCCTCCTCGGCGTCAATATCGATCACGTTGCGACGCTGCGCCAGGCGCGCGGAACCCGGTACCCGGACCCGATACAGGCAGCCATCGAGGCGGAGCAGGCCGGTGCCGATGGAATCACGCTTCACCTGCGCGAAGACCGCCGTCATATCCAGGATCGCGATGTGGAGATCCTGGCGGGAATCCTCCAGACCCGCATGAACCTGGAGATGGCGGTGACGGATGAGATGCTTCGGATAGCTGAGCGCATCGCGCCTTCGGATTGCTGCCTGGTACCGGAGCGGCGCGAAGAGCTCACCACCGAAGGAGGCCTGGATGTCGCCGGCCAGTTGCCGCGTATGCGCGCGGCGTGTAAACGGCTGGCCGAAGCCGGCGTTCGCGTGTCGCTCTTCATCGATGCCGATCCGCGACAGATCGATGCAGCAGCGGAAGTGGCAGCGCCCGTTATCGAGATCCATACGGGTCATTTCGCCGATGCGAAAGATGCCGCACAGAGCGCGGCGGAGTTGGCCCGCATCGAAGCGGCCGTCGCTCGGGGCCGGGTTATGGGTATGCAGGTGAATGCCGGTCACGGTCTGCACTACCATAACGTCGCAAGCATTGCTCGAATCCCCGCCATCCAGGAGCTCAACATCGGCCACGCGATCATTGCCCGCGCACTGTTCAGCGGTCTGCAGGATTCGGTCCGTGAGATGAAGCGGCTGATGGTCGAGGCCCGTACCCGGACCCTGCTGCGAAGCGGCCGATGATTATCGGCATAGGCACGGATATCGTTGATGTCGAGCGTATTCGCGTCAGCATGGAACGCCACGGGGAGCGCTTTGCCGGGCGCATTCTGGATGAGCGTGAACTGGAGATCTACCGACGCGCGGGCAATCCCGCCGCCTTTCTGGCCAAGCGTTTTGCAGCCAAGGAAGCAGCGGCCAAGGCCTTTGGGACAGGCTTTCGCAACGGCTTGAGTCTGCGACAGATCGGCATTTCCAACAACGAACTGGGCCGGCCCGAACTCACCTTTTCGGGACGAGCCCGTGAGTTGCTTGCCGAGCAGGGCGTGACTCACACGTTTATCTCGCTTTCCGACGGACGCGAACAGGCGATCGCCTTCGTAACGTTTGCCCGCCAGTAGTCTTTGAACACCTGCATCTTTAGGGGTAAAAACAGTGGCGGTAAAACATTTCGGACGCGTCCTGATGATTGTATTGCTGGGACTCGGCATCGTCCTGGCTCTGTCCAATCGCGACCAGTTCGAGGGTAAGGTACTGGAGGAATGGGTGCGGAGCGCCGGGTTCTGGGCGCCGCTGCTGTTCGTTGCCATCTTTGCGCTCGCGGTGGTGTTCTTTGTGCCATCGACCTTGATGATGCTGGCCGGCGGGGCACTCTTCGGGCCCTACTGGGGCATGCTTTACAACCTTGCCGGAGCCACTACGGGGGCCGTTCTGGCGTTTGTCGCGGCACGCCACATCGCCGCTGACCGGGTACGACGACAGGCCCATGGGCGGCTTCGGCAGGTGATTCGCGGCGCTGAAACGGAAGGCTGGCGATTTGTGGCCTTCATGCGGTTGGTGCCCGTGGTTCCCTTTGCCCTGCTTAATTACGCATTTGGTCTGACCCAAATCCCTCTTGCCAGCTACACGATGACCACCTTTGCATTTTTGGGACCCGGCGCCTTCGCCTATGCCTATCTGGGATTCGCCGGGCGCGAGGTCGTGGAGGGGGATGCGGCTCCCCCTGAACTCTTGTTGGCATTCGTCATTTTGGGGCTGATAACACTCCTGGCTTTTGTGGCTCGCCGACGCCATCGCCTGCGAAAACGTCTGCAGGAACGTTAAAAGGCGTCGCTTGCATGGCATGTGACAACAGCGTTTTGGCACAATGGTTCATCGCCTCAACCGCCTCAACCGCCGTAAGCGGGGTAACGCATGCTTGAATATATGTTTTTTGATGAGCGGGTCAGGGAGCGATTCGGAGAGTTTCTGAAGAGCAAAGGCGTGGAGTACTGTTTCTCCGACGAGATGGGGCTGGTCGTCTTGGTCCCGGAAGACCTGCCCGAAGAGCTCGACGAGGCAATCGACAAGCAGTATGAAAAGCTGTTGCAGGAGACAGCCGAACTGCTCGAAGACGAGGTCATCGAACACAGCGCCGCGGGCGTCCGCGTTCAGTTATCGGATGGTACGCCGTGCCAAGTCCGGATCGATCCCGATCTGTTTGCGCGCATGCTCGGCTGTATCACCCTGGAAGAGTTGCGTGACCTGGTTCAGGACATCGCCCTGGGTGTGGAAAATCCTGATGACAGGCCCATTTGTCACACGCCTGACGGAAAGAAAAATTGATTGCAAAACTCACGCCCCTGCTCACGCCCCTCACCTACATCCATGTAGGCGAAGGCGCAAAGAAAGCAGGGTGATGTCGGAGACCTCGGCAGCACAACCAAGCGTCCTTTGGTGAATAGATTTCGCGGTTCAGCAGTTAATTGGGAGAAAGAGGATGAGTCAGCGGATAACAGTGGTAGGAACGGGCTTTGCTGCGGTAACCGCGGTGGAGCGTCTGCGTGCCCTGGATAAGCAAGCGGAGATCACGATTATCGCTCCGCGACCCGAATTCGTCTTCCTGCCCAGTTTGATCTGGATTCCCTCGGGGCAGCGCAAACCCGAGGATTTGGTGGTTCCGTTGCAATCCTTTTTCCGACGCCACAATGTGCGTTTCCATGCTGGTACGGTGACGGGTCTGACCGACAACGGGCGGCGGGTTCTCACCGACAACGGCGAGGTGGAAAACGATGCCCTGCTGGTCGCCTCCGGCGGCCGCTTCATGAAGAAACTCCCGGGCATCGAGCACGCCATCACCCCGTGTGAAGGTGTTTCCGCTGCGGTACAGATCCGTGACCGGCTGAAGTCCATGGAGGGCGGCACGATCGCCATCGGTTTCGGCGGCAATCCGAAGGAGCCCTCGGCCATGCGCGGGGGGCCCATGTTCGAGTTCCTGTTCGGTATCGACACGCTGTTGCGCAAGCAGGGGCGGCGGGACATGTTCAAACTGGTGTTCTTCAGCCCGGCACCGGAACCCGGCAAACGGCTGGGTCCGAAGGCGGTCAAGGGATTGCTGGATGAAATGGCAAAACGGGGCATCGACACCCACCTCGGTCACAAGATGAAAGCCTTTGAGGCGGACCGGGTGATCACCGAGGGCGGCGAATTCAGTGCCGATCTGATCTTGTTCATGCCCGGCATGACCGGCAACCAGTGGTTCGACAACACCGAACTCGCCCGCTCCGAAGGTGGTCTGCTAAAGGCCGACGCCCAGTGCCGGGTGGAGGGCAGCGAGCGGGTCTATGTGGCCGGTGACAGCGGTTCGTTTCCAGGACCCGAATGGATGCCCAAACAGGCGCACATGGCCGATCTACAGGCGGACGCCGCGGCCGCTAATCTGATGGCGGAGCTCAATGGACGGGAACCGAGTGAAACCTTCAAGGTTGAACTGATGTGCATCGTCGACAGCGTGGACAAGGGGATGCTGGTAATGCGCAACACCAGCCGCGGCGTGGTCCTGCCTGCCAGCCGTTTCTGGCACTGGTCGAAGATGGCCTTCGAAAAGTGGTATCTGCGCAAGTTCCGTTGACTGGGAGCCTTCGATACAAGCGTTGTTCTACTCCGGAGACGGCGCATTTGGGTGTGCCATATGCGATGGTTGGTGCACTCTGAAATTCTGCCGGCTTTGCGGGAATGGGGTGGCCTGTCAGAATGCGCCCTACGGGGCCGCGTAGGGTGCATTCTGCAAAGGCACCGGTTCGGTGAGTATCGGAGACGGCGCATTTGGGTGTGCCATGTGTGATGGTTGGTGCACTCTGAAAATCTTTCGGCTTTGCGGGAAGGGGGGCTTATCAGAATGCGCCCTACGGGGCCGCGTAGGGTGCATTCTTCAAATGCACCGGTTCGGTGAGTATCGGAGACGGCGCATTTGGGTGTGCCATGTGTGATGGTTGGTGCCCCTCTGAAAATCTTTCGGCTTTGTGGGAAGGGGGCTTATCAGAATGCGCCCTACGGGGCCGTGTAGGGTGCATTCTGCAAAGGCACCGGTTCGGTGAGTATCGGAGACGGCGCATTTGGGTGTGCCATGTGTGATGG
>NZ_JAENYR010000032.1:0-5878 GCF_016841685.1 Thiohalomonas denitrificans | reverse complement strand
GCACCGGTTCGGTGAGTATCGGAGACGGCGCATTTGGGTGTGCCATGTGTGATGGTTGGTGCACTCTGAAATTCTGCCGGCTTTCCGGGAAGGGTGGCCTATCAGAATGCGCCCTACGGGATGGACCACTAGAGCGAGATACGATGAAAATAGACGCTTTCACGATTGGAAACCTGCCGCGCATCGTCTTTGGCGAAGGCCGCCTTTCGGAGTTGCCCGGACTGATCAGCAGCTATGGTGATTCTGCGCTGCTGGTGATGGGCGGCAAGTCGTTTCGGGCCGGACCACACTGGGAGGTCCTGAAACGCGGCCTGGTAGAGCAGGGCGTTCGCTTTGAAAGCGTCTCCGTCGAGGATGAGCCCTCGCCGCGACAAATCGATGACATCATTTCCGGCGTGGGGTGTGAGATCAGTGTGGTGGCCGGGATCGGGGGCGGCAGTGTGCTGGACGCCGCCAAGGCGATTGCCGCTCTACTGCCCCGGGGCAACTCGGTTTTTGACCATCTGGAGGACGTGGGGCGCGGTCTGCCTTACGAGGGAACTCCATTGCCGTTGGTCGCTGTGCCCACCACCGCCGGCACCGGCAGCGAAGCGACCAGGAATGCGGTGCTCAGTCAGCGCGGCACGGATGGTTTCAAGAAATCGTTTCGTGATGATTCCATGGTTGCCCGCGTGGCCCTGATCGATCCGGTGCTGCTGGCGGGTTGTCCGCGTGAATTGATGGCGGCACAGGGTATGGATGCCTTCACGCAGCTCATCGAGTCCTATGTTTCCAGGCGGGCCAATCCGGTAACCGACGCGCTGGCCTGGAGCGGTCTTGAAGCAGTCGCGGGCGGTTTTTTCAATGCGCTGCAAGGGGGCGAAGGGGAGGCTGCACGCAACGGACGCGCGGCCATGGCCTATGGCGCCCTGATCTCGGGGATTACACTGGCCCAGGTAGGTCTCGGTTCCGTGCATGGACTTGCTCAGCCGTTCGGATCGCTGTTTCCCATCCCGCACGGTGTTGCCTGCGGTACCGTATTGGCTGCCGCCACCGAGGTCAATATGCATGCGCTGGAGGCACGCGATCCGGAACACCGCTCCCTGCAAAAGTATGCGGCCGTCGGCCGGCTGCTGAGCGGCAGGGAAGCCGGTGAGGTACGCTCCGCCTGCCGGGTCCTGGTCGAGAGCCTCGAGGAGTGGACCCGGCGGCTGGACCTGCCACGCCTCTCGGAGTTCGGCGTCCGTGAAGCGGACATTCCCCGCATTGTCGCCGGTTCGCGCAATAACAGCATGAAGAGCAACCCGGTGGACCTCTCCGACGAGGAGATCGCCGCGATCGTCCGCAAGCGCCTCTAAATAGCTGTTTGGAAATGGTGCTCAGGCTGTAGCAGTGGCCTATCCGGGACGCGCCGTGAATACATCCGTGTAGGCTCGACAGCGGATACCGCCATCCCTGGCGGCATGCCGCTGACGGTCCCGGATAGCTCACCGCTACAGCCTCGGTTGTTGGATGCCAATTCGGACCCCGGCAGGGTGAATTGGCAGCAGTTAGCCCTTGGCGGATTTCGCCACCAGTTCGCCTGCGGTTTTTGTTAGCGCCGTAGGTAGAAGTATTTCCACGGCGTATCGGCAATGGCCTCCAAGCGACGCAGCAGCTCATCGGAGGGCACGGCCTCGCCCTCGAACACTCCCCAAATCTTGACGAAGATCCGGCCAAATCCAGCGCTTTGGCGCCAGTCGAGACATTCGGTGGTAGTTTCGTGGGCACAGGCGGGACAGTGCCAATCGCTGTTTTCCTGAACCGATGTCACCCGCTCGCGGCACTTCGGGCAGCGAGGCTGTTTGATGTTACTGCCGGCCATCAGCACCGGGTGGTCGCCTTTCACCTCGATCGCCAGATGTGCAAATTCATCGCCGGTGACACCCGGCTCGCCCAGCGAAACGACCGGAGAGCAGCCGAGGAAGGTGATGAGCTGTAGATACCGTTCACCGGGGCGGAAATGGCGTTCTCCCTGCCAGTCGAATTCGTCGTCTGCCAGGCCGATCTCGCGCAGGACCTCCAGAATTTCGGCTTCGGAAATGCAGGTGTGCGGTTCGGCCGGATGTAAGATGAGCAGGTTTTCAGGCATTGGATTGCGATTGGAAAGGACCGGGCGGGTAGTATACTTCAGCTGTCCTCTGCCTATTCATCAAAAAGCCGTTACTTTGCAGGTCGAGGGCAGGGCGATTCACCTGTCTAAGGGGAAAAAATGCCCAAGCGGGATTTGCCGGGAGTGGGTTGGCGTGAGTGGGTTTCGCTGCCGCAACTGGAGATCGACCACATCAAGGCCAAGGTGGACACCGGCGCCCGTACATCGGCCCTCCATGCCTTCTCGGTAAAGCCGTACCGGGAGCGGGGAACTCTTTGTGTGCGCTTCGCTGTGCATCCACTGCAAAAACGCCGGGAACCGGTTGCAGACTGCTTTGCCGAAGTGAGTGACTTTCGCTGGGTCAGCGATTCCGGCGGCCATCGTGAGAAACGCTTCGTGATCGTCACGCCGGTGATTTTGGGCGGCTTGGAATGGCCCATTGAAATGACGCTTACCGATCGGGACACCATGCAGTTCCGAATGCTGCTGGGGCGCACGGCGCTCAAGGGCCGTTTTGTCGTACATCCAGGCAGCTCCTATCTCATAGGCAAGCCGCCCGAACCGACCTAGCCCTCTTTTCGTCTATCCCGATGAAATCGTTCTCCTGAATGTCCCTGTAAAGGTTGTCAAATGAAAATCGCCATTCTTTCCCGCAACCGAAACCTCTACTCCACCCGCCGTCTGGTGGAGGCCGGCCGTGCCAGGGACCATGAGGTCTACGTGTTCGATACCCTGAAATGCTATATGGATATCGCCACCATGCGGCCGGCGATCTACTACAAGGGGGAACGCCTGGAACACTTCGATGCGGTGATTCCTCGTATCGGGGCATCGATCACCTTTTACGGACTGGCGGTTCTGCGGCAGTTCGAGATGATGAGTACGTTCCCTCTGAATGAATCGGTGGCCATCGGCCGCAGTCGCGATAAGTTGCGCTCTCTGCAACTACTCTCGCGCAAAGGCATCGGTCTTCCCATCACCAGTTTCGCGCACAGTGTGGAGAGTACCGAAGACCTTATTCGCCTGGTGGGGGGCGCACCTCTGGTGGTCAAGCTGCTGGAGGGTACCCAGGGTAAAGGGGTGGTTCTGGCAGAAACCAAGAAGGCTGCCGAGAGTGTCATCGATGCCTTTCGTGAACTGAAAGCCGACTTCCTGGTGCAGGAGTTCGTCAAGGAGGCGGGCGGCGCCGATATCCGCTGCCTGGTGATCGGCCAACGGGTGGTCGCGGCAATGATGCGTCAGGCGCGGGAGGGCGAATTTCGCTCCAATCTTCATCGCGGCGGCACGGCCTCGGTCATCAAGCTCAGCCCCGCAGAACGCTCCACGGCCGTACGCGCGGCCCGAACCATGGGTCTGAACGTCGCTGGCGTGGATATCCTTCGATCCCGGGAAGGACCGGTCGTCCTGGAAGTGAATTCGTCCCCCGGATTGGAAGGGATCGAGACGGCCACGCACAAGGACATCGCGGGCATGATCTATCGCTTTATTGAAACCCACGCCCGCCCGAATCGGACCCGGACTCGGGGTAAGGGATAGTGGGCGCTCCGATTTCGATCAATGGATTGACGGTAGATCCCGGGGAGCGGCGGACCATCAATCTGCCGGTGGCGAAGCTCTATACCCACACCAACCTGGCCATGCCCGTGCATGTCGTCAATGGGCGCCGTGAGGGACCGACACTGTTTGTTTGCGCCGCGATTCACGGTGATGAACTCAACGGTGTCGAGATCATCCGCCGATTGCTGAAGCATCCCGCTGTGAAACGGCTGCGCGGGGCGCTCATCGCCATCCCCATCGTCAATGTGCACGGCTTCCTCGATCGCTCCCGATATCTTCCGGACCGACGCGATCTCAACCGCAGCTTCCCCGGCATGGAGCGCGGCTCATTGGCGGCACGTATTGCCAATCTGTTCATGGCCGAGATCGTCGCCCAGAGCCAGTACGGCATCGACCTGCACACCGGCGGTGTGCATCGCACCAACCTGCCGCACATTCGCGCCTATCTCAATGATTCGGAGACCGCCCGCATCGCCAAGGCCTTCGGCACCCCGGTCATGATCAATGCCGACTTGCGTGATGGATCTCTGCGCCAGGCCGCGGTTGAAAAGGGCGTACCGATGCTTCTCTATGAAGCAGGGGAGGCCCTGCGCTTTGATGAGGTCTCCATTCGGGCCGGTGTCCGTGGAATCGTCAATGTCCTTCGTGAGCTGAAAATGCTGCCAGCGACGGGCCACCCCCGAAAAAGCGAGCCCCGACCCGTTGTGGCAAGGGCCAGTAACTGGGTGCGTGCGCCCGAGAGTGGAATCTTCCGGGCCTCGGTCCCGATTGGCGCGAAGGTGGAAAAAGGCACCCTTCTCGGCATGGTCTCCGACTCCTTTGGGGAATCCGAGTTGGAGGTGCGCGCGCCGAGCGATGGAATCGTTATCGGCCGAAGTAATCTTCCGCTCGTGCATGAAGGTGAGGCGCTGTTTCACCTGGCGCGCTTCCAGAAGGTGGACGCCGTCTCCGCCCGGGTGGATGCTTTTCATGAAGATCTGCTTCCGGAAGAACTGCCTGACGAGGGCACCGAAGGGCCTATCGTGTGACACCCATCACGACCGTTGAATTTTTCAGGCCGCCCAGCGTGATCCAAGCCACGTTGTCTTCTACTTTTTCCCGTTAGGCTGAATCAAAAAATTTGATACCAAAACGGAGAAGAACCATGCATCCACGCTATGCACTTTTCGCGGTACCGTTCCTGTTGGTCGGTTGCGGCGGCAGTGATGGTGGTACGGGAACGGTCGACCTGGCGGTGACCGATGCGCCTGTCGATGGAGCAACGGCGGTGGTCGTTCAGTTTGATCGCGTGGAACTGAAGCCGGCCGACGGTGACTCCGTTACCTTCGACGCCGCAGGGGGGCAGATCGATCTGCTCGCCCTTCAGAACGGCGAAACGGTACCCCTGCTGGAGGGAGTGACTGTGGCAGCGGGGCGCTATAACTGGATGCGGCTGCACGTCACCGACGGCACCGACGCTTCCTATATCGAACTGGAGGACGGAGCCATACATCCTCTGACGATTCCCTCGGCGGATCAAAGCGGGCTGAAACTGAATCGCGGCTTTACGGTTCCCCAGGGGGGCGGGGTGGATTTCACTATCGATTTCGACTTGCGCAAGTCGGTCCATGAAGACGCCAATGGCTACAAATTGCGGCCGACGCTGCGTATGGTCCAGACCGAGGCTGCCGGGAATATAGCGGGGACCGTGTCCGGCAATTATGAGGTGTCGGGGACGACGCCGGCAGATGCCGATGCCGATCCCGAAACCGGCTGCGCGGCCTATGTGTATTCGGGATCGGATGTCGTTCCGGATGATGAGTATGCCAACGGCGACAGTTCGCCGCTGGCCAGCGCTGCACTGACCCTGGATGATTCCATCGGGGCCTACACTTATACGGTCTCTTTCCTCGGCATGGGCGACTATACCGTTGCCTTGACCTGTGACGCGGCGGCCGACCAGCCTGATACCGATGATGACATCACCTTCAGCTCGACCCGGAATGCAACGGTCACTGCCGGTGAAACGGTGATGGTTGATTTCCAGTAACTGATCCCCCGGACCGGAATTGCGTCGTCGATCCGGTCGTTCTTTCCTTCCACACTCTCGCTCTTTGGCCGGCGTACAAGTTGCGCCGGCTTTTTTAACGGCTTCCGATCCGGCTCTGCGAACCGTCCCCGCCGCTACGCGGCCCCGAATCGGTGACGAACGTTCAGCCGTCATTGCGAGCC
>NZ_JAENYR010000151.1 GCF_016841685.1 Thiohalomonas denitrificans | reverse complement strand
GCCTAAGCGACGAAGTAATCTTCTGCTCCCAAAACCCCAGATTGCCGCGTCGCTGGGGCTCCTCGCAATGACGGCTGAACGTTCGTCACCGATTCGGGGCCGCGTGCGGCGGGGACGGCTCGCAATGACGGCTAAAGGTTCGTCACCGATTCGGGCCTGCGCAGCAGGGGGTACGGCTCGCAATGACAGGAGAAAAGTTCGTCTTTGATTCGAGGCCGTAACCGCGGCTCCGGTTCAGAACCGATAGCCCAGAGCCAGCGATACCATGCTGGAGTGATGGTCCAGTCCCGCCGCATCCCCCGAGTAGAAGGTTTCACTGCCATCGGTCAAGTCGGTAATCAGCGTAGTCGCCTTGGTTTCATCGTACTCCGTTGCGCTATAACCAATACCTATATCAAGCCGCTCGCTCACTGAAAAATCCAGTGACAAATCGAACGCCATCCAGCGCCCGCCATCGCCCTCCCCCTTGAAACGCAAATCCCGCAGATGGTGCACATCGACATCTTCACCTTTCACCCAGTCACTGAAGCGCAGGCTGGCATCCAGGGTGATGTTGGTCATCCCCGACATCCTTCTCGATCGTATGCCAAGTCCCACGTAGGGTGTTTGATAGGTCTGTTCATAGGAGATGACCGGGACATTCGGAAAGAAGACCTTGGTGTCACGGTAGTTGGTGTCCGAGTAAATCCCCTCACCGCCAGTTGCCTGCCAGTCCAGGTGGTCCCGCCGATACCCTAAAACGGCATACAAGTCGGTACTCTCCCACTTGAAGCGATCGATGACAAAGTCACCACTGATGTCGAACCTGCTGACATCCCGCACCTCGGTATTATCGTGGTGGGACCAGTGACTCCAGTCCAGGCCGACATAGAGCCAATCGTAATCATCCATCGAACTGTCACCACCATCGGCATCGGTCCAGTAAGCCAGATCAAAGGTGAAGCGATCGCTGACCGCATGCGTGAACTCCAGACCCACCATCGGGACGTTGTCGAGGTCCCACTGCAATTCGCTAATCTTGTATCCCACGATGCCGGATTCACTGCCGTAAGCATCATAGACATACTCCCCCGATTCGCCGTTGAGCAGCCCAGTGCTCAGGCTCAGCCGCGTCTTTCCATCAGAACTCGACATCGCCCCCTGCTCCAGTGCGCTGCACGGAGCAGCCAGTGCCAGCACGAGAGTCCCGCCAATTACCGCCTTGCCAATCCTTTGCATTTCAATTCCCCGCTTACATGAAAAACCCGGCTCTATGTTATCAATCATTGATTTCCCACGTAGTTACTCTCTTCGACGCCCGACACTCAACAGAAGCCGCAAACTCTGTTAGGCTCCGACGGCATAATGCCAAGCCAGGGAATCCAAGGCCATGTCGCTCGCTGTCGTCTACAGCCGGGCCGGCGTCGGGATCGATGCGCCGGAAGTCGTTGTGGAAGTCCATCTGGGTGGTGGCTTGCCATCGCTCTCCACCGTGGGGCTGCCGGAGGCGGCGGTGAAGGAGAGCAAGGATCGCGTCCGCGGTGCGCTCGCCACGGCGGGTTTCGAGTTTCCCGCCCGCCGCATCACCGTCAATCTCGCCCCGGCTGATCTGCCCAAAGAGGGGGGCCGTTTCGACCTGCCCATCGCCATCGGCATACTCGCCGCCTCGGGCCAAATCCCGGCCGAGGTGCTAAGGGACTATGAATTTGTCGGCGAACTGGCCCTCTCCGGCGCGCTGCGGCCGATTCGCGGCGCGTTGCCCACCGCCCTACAGGCGCGCCGGGCAGGACGCGCGCTGATTCTGCCTGAGGAAAACGCCGGCGAAGCCGCGCTGGTCAAAGAGGCCCGAATTATCGGCGCGCCCCATCTGTTGGAGGTCTGCGCCCACCTGCGCGGACAGCAGTCGCTGCCGATAGCGGAGGCAACAATCAGTGAAATCCCACCGGATCTTCCGGATCTCGCCGACGTACGAGGACAGCACCAGGCCAAACGCGTGCTGGAGATCGCCGCAGCCGGGGGACACTCGCTGCTCATGACGGGGCCCCCGGGCACCGGCAAAACCATGCTGGCGGAGCGCCTGCCCGGCATCCTTCCGCCCATGACGGAGGAGGAGGCGGTGGAGAGTGCCGCTCTGGCCTCAATCAGCGACCGCGGCTTCGCCCCGGAGCGCTGGGGGATCCGGCCTTTTCGCTCTCCGCACCATACCGCCTCGGGCGTTGCACTGGTGGGCGGCGGGAGTCAGCCGCGACCGGGTGAGGTGAGCCTCGCCCATGGCGGCGTGCTGTTTCTAGACGAGCTGCCGGAGTTCGATCGCAGAGTGCTCGAGGTGCTGCGGGAACCGCTGGAGTCGGGCACGATAACCATTTCACGGGCCGCCCGCCAGGCACGATTTCCCGCGCGTTTCCAGCTGCTTGCCGCCATGAATCCCTGCCCCTGCGGTTATCTCAGTCATCCGAATGGCCAGTGCCACTGTAGCAATGAACAGGTTCAGCGCTATCGCGCCCGTATCTCCGGGCCGCTACTGGATCGGATCGATCTGCAGCTGGAGATCCCGCCGCTGCCGCACGAACTCCTGCGGGGCGATGCCCGTAGTGAGTCCAGTACCGCCGTGCAGAACCGTGTGACGCAAACCCGGGATCGGCAACTGCAGCGCGCCGGCAAACCCAACGCCCTTCTAAACGCCCGGGAGACCGAGTCCATCTGCCAGCTCTCCGATCGGGAAGCGGCGCTGCTCGAACAGGCCGTGGAGCGGTTGGGACTCTCGGCCCGGGCTTATCACCGGGTTCTGCGCGTCGCCCGCACTATCGCCGATCTCGCGCAGAGTGAATCCATCGGGGCCGCCCACATCAGTGAGGCGATCGGTTACCGGAAACTGGATCGCAGTACAGCGGTTCGCAATGTCTCAGGCTATTGAAAAACGCCCTCTTCCCGAGGGAGAGGGCCGGGTTGAGGGGGCTCCCTTCTCCCTCAGGGAGAAGGCACAGAAACTTTTTTCAACAGCCTGCTAGAGCAGTAAGAGTGGCGAGTGGCGAGTGGCGAGTGGCGAGTGGCGAGTGGCGAGTGGCGAGTGGCGAGTCTACAAGAGTAAAACTCACCGCCTCGCAACTAGCAACTCCTGATGAACTTGCCCCCGCTGTCATTACGAGGAGCCTGAGCGACGAAGTAATCTCCTGCTCTCAACTCCAG